>NZ_NWUL01000014.1:0-22685 GCF_002903155.1 Sulfobacillus sp. hq2
CCACAGTCCATCGCTGCTCCGCAGCGAACGCGGTTAACCGCCCGAGTTGACGATCCAAGTTCCCCGCGTCTTGTTGTTTTGTGGTCGAGACGCGGGCATAGAGGAGACAACGAGTATCCTTAGCACCATCAGGCGCATCCTCGTGCATTAGGGCGCGTAAGTCCGCGACCCGATAGCGCCGATGATTCGTCACGGTACGCACCGGAATCAGGCGCCCTTCGCGTTCCCACTTCCGGAGTCCGTCGATGCTCATGCCGAGCATCTTGGCCGCCTTGCCGATACTGACAAACTGCTCATCCATAATACCATCACCTTATTATATTATAACATATTATCAGAGATCATCATAGATTGACAGCAAGCAGCTTAAACCTCCTCGACGGCTCTCAGCGCAGACCAGCCACACGCGCCTCAGCCCAGATCCTGTGTGGCTAGGACCTGGGCTGAGGCGATAAAAACGTCTGTTATCCCTGAGCCGAACGGGATGCAGCCATACGGGACTCCGGGCGACTCAACCATCCGTAAACTACGGCCGCGACCAGAAATCCTGCATAATACCCGGTATCCCCATTATCCAAGATCCGTGCGATGGGCCCTTCAAACAACGTCGTAGACATAAACGGAACAACCGCAATCAACCCTGCCACAAACGCCCACAGTGCTGGCCATCTCCAGCGAGGAGCTCCCAAAGCTTGGTCTTTGCTGATATAGCCCCGAGCCTTAGCAACCAACACAATGCCAATCCACGGGGCAACCCAGTAGCTTAAAAGGAGCAAAAAGTTCTCATAATCACTTAATAAATGGGCATTCGCGCTCCACGCCAATATCCATCCCGCAACTCCCAACGCTGCCGCGGCATGGGTACGGCGCACACGAATATCGAGGGTCAAAAAGGACAAGGTCGCCGTGTAGACATTGACCGCATTCGCCGTCATCGTCCCAAAGGCTATCGCCAAAAGCGCCCACACGGTTAACGCTCCCATCCACCGACTGACCATGGCAACAGGGCTTAAAGCCCCCCATCCCATCGCGCCTGCCACTGCACCTAAAAGTTCCACCCATAACGTGGCCGCAAATGATCCGGTAAATGTTGCCCAAAAAACATGACGGGGCGGCGTGGTTTCGGGCAGATAACGACCATAATCGGATGCATAAGGGGCCCAGCTGAAAGAATAGGAGGCCACCGCCGCCACTTCTAATAAGAAAGGTCCGTAAGAGGCCGGGCGCGCCGCCGGAAGGTGCGCCACCAAGTGCCATCCGATAACCGTCATCAGCAAAAACAAGACCGCTTGAACAGCGGCCATAATGCGCTCAAACCGCACAATGACGCCGTAGCCCAAGTATCCCAACGCCACCTGAGCTGCGGCCAACAAGGCCAGACTCCATCCTAAAGGCCACTGCAGAAGCCGAGATACCGCTTCACCACCGATAGCGGTATTAATGGTGTACCATCCCGTCGCCGATAAGGTGTTCAGAAACGAAGGCACATAGTTTCCCAGACGCCCAAAAACGCTCCGCACAAGCGGAAGCTGCGCTAAGCCTTGTCCCGTTCCTGCTTGTGCCACCAACGCGAGCAGGGTCGACGCCAGGAGATTGCCCAATAAGACCGCCCAGAGAGTCTGGCCGATACTCAGGCCAAGTACCGGGCCTAACACGCCGACAAGCAATGCCGGCATCCCTAAATTAGCCGAAAACCATAACGTAAATAATTGCGATGGACGACCATGGCGCTCTGAAGCGGGAACCCACTCAATGCCACGAGCCTCTACAATATCCTCCGCCATTGCGACACCTCCGATTAGGATATATCATCTGTCATGACATATGTCAATCAAAGCGTGACAGGCCTTGTTTTCCTATGCTAGCAGGACGTGTGCAATGATAAGATGTGTTTCGTGGCCATCAAAGAGGTCAGCGGTTAGTCACCATTCGTATTGGCCTTTAATGACAAAAAACGAACCCCGAATCGTCCCCGCAAGTTTGGATTTTTGCCGAGCAAACCGAAATGTCCCCTCTAACTCTGCGGGAACAGGCATCGTTTCGGCCAGTTTAAATCCCACCGCACGCTTCTTAGGATTATCTACGGAATACATGACGTTCACCTCAAGCCCATCTTGATAGAAGACATAGGTCCACCAAATATTGCCCAGCTTAAACCGCGATGTCTCCAAGGGAGTGGCTGCCAATTCAATGTTACGTTCTTCTTTTAGAATGCGGCGCACATAGCATATGGTATCCTGACTGTTCTGAGCCGGGATGACTGTAAAATCATGGTTGTACTTATTTTTAAAATACCGCGCTTCATGCGCCCGCAAGCCCGCTAAGGCATCTGCCACCGGCGAACACTCCAATCCCCTAGACGAAACCTGAAGAAAATCCACAACATACGCTATGTTCATGGGCCCAACCTCTCTCTACTGAGTGCGAAACGGGTTATTTCTTTGTGCTTTTGCAGTCCTTTCCAGTCACTGACAGTTTCTCCGAGAACTCATAGCACTGTGCACGACAAAACGTTAATATGATAGGAGCACTGGAGTTGTTTTGTTCTCACCATCATTTTCTATCTTAGGCGTTTCGTTATGCAAGGAGGCAGAGACAGCGATGTCGGCTCAACCCGATTACTGGAACTTTGGACGCGATGTCATCGACCATTTGGCGTCCACACATCCCAATGATACCGCGCTTTATTTTCTGAATTTTGAAGATAGTCGCTCCTATACCTTTTCCGATATATCTCGCATCTCCGATCAGACCGCAGCCTGGTTGCGCGACCAAGGGGTGTCGCCCCAAGACCGCGTGCTTATTGTTCTCGGCAAAGATCTGGCGTTTTGGCCCGTGATGGTCGCCCTCAATAAACTAGGAGCCGTTGCGATGCCCGGCACCACGCAACTAACCGCTAAAGATTTACAGTACCGCCTTGAAACGTCGCAGGCACGGTGCGCCATCGTATCGCCTGATGCCGCCGAAAAAATCGATGAGCAGCAAGCCCCCGTAGATATCCGAATTATTGTCGGCGCCACTCGTCCAGGATGGGCGACATTGGATCCGTATTCTTTATCCCATGAGCGCTTCTCAGGAAATCCCACGCTTCGCTCCGATCCCACCCTCATTTATTTTACCTCCGGGACCACGGGTTACCCGAAAATGGTTCTGCATAATCAAGACTATCCACGTGCGCACACCATCACGGCCCGTTATTGGCTTGGATTAAGCGAATCTGATTTACACTGGAACGTCTCTGACACAGGGTGGGCAAAAGCGGCTTGGAGTTCGTTGTTTGGCCCCTGGATGGTGGGCGCTGCCATTGCGGTGGATAACATGGAAGGCAAATTCAACCCGACAGACTTCTTAAAAATTTTGTCAGCGCATCCCATCACCTCAGTCTGTGCGCCGCCAACCGTCTATCGTCTGGTGGTGAAAGAAGACCTCACACAGTGGCACTTTCCGACTTTACGTTCCGCTGTCAGCGCTGGTGAGCCGCTAAATCCCGAAGTCATCGAATTATTCCGCCGCGCCACCAACCTAGAAATCCGTGATGGCTATGGCCAAACAGAGACTGTCCTGCTCATTGCCAATACCCCTGGCCTTCCCGTTCGCCCAGGCTCCATGGGCAAACCCGCCCCAGAATTTGAGATGACAGTCATTGATAGCGCAGGACAACCGTTGCCCCGCGGTCAAGAAGGCGATATCGCCATCCGCGTTCGACCCACACGTCCACCCGGCCTCTTCCAGGGATACGTCAATGACGAAGAAGGGACGGCCAGGCGATTCGTTGGAGACTACTACATTACAGGGGATCGTGCCGTCATTGATCAGGACGGCTATTATTGGTTTGTCGGCCGTTCTGATGACGTCATTATCAGTTCCGGATACCGTATTGGCCCCTTTGAGGTGGAATCGTTGTTAGTTGAACGGCCGGAGGTATTGGAAGCAGCCGTCGTGTCCTCTCCCGACCCCGTGCGCGGCGAGATCGTGAAAGCCTTTGTTGTGTTAAGGCCGGGCATTGCTCCCTCACCAGAGCTAGCCCACACGCTCCAGGAACACGTAAAAACCCAAACGGCCCCCTATAAGTACCCACGCGCGATCGAATTTGTGACAGATCTTCCTAAAACCGTCTCAGGGAAGATCCGCCGCATCGAACTGCGCCAAAAAGAGTGGGCCAAAGACTCTTAAATTGCCTCATGTGAGACCCACGGATTGTTCGGCGTGACGATCCGTGGGCTTGTTGTATCCGTGCAAAATCGCTGGGCACAAGCCATTCGTTTGCAATGGCCTAGAACTTTTGGTAACGTTTTGGAAGGCGCTGCTTCAGCGCAAAAGTTTCCCCTTCCACATGTCACGAAGCAAGAAGCCTGGCATGATTCTCGAAAGGATGGTCGCTGGTGATAAAAGTTTTCCCACGTTTTGACGAGGATCTTTTGGTGCGCCTCTTCCACAAAGGAGTGAAAGCCCAGTGGTCAACGGCCGACGTTGACTGGAATGATCCCATTCAGTTTTCTCCATCCCAATCACTAGCGTTAGCCCGCATGCTCACCCCTGTGTATCTAGGCGAGCAGTCCGCAATGATTGGCGCCAGCGTCGTTCTGCCGCAAATGGCCAACGCGGGCGAAACCAGCGCCCAGCTCTATCTCAGCAGTTTTCTCATGGATGAAGCACGCCATTTTGAAGTATTAACCAACCTTTACCGCCGTCTCGGCGCGGAACCTCTCACAATTCGACAGATGCCGGAAATGCTGCGCTATCATAACCGATTGCGCAAAGGGGATCGTCTAGATTGGGTGTGGGGCATCCTCATTAGTGACATTTTCGCCAAAAACTTTTATACCCTGTATGCCAAAGCACAGCCTGAAGCTCTTTTTGGCAAACTATCGGGGCGCATCTTGCGCGATGAATCACGCCATCAAGCGTTTGCCGAATATTATCTCAAGCGTTCGATCCCGCAGGTCTCTGGAGAACGCGTGCAAGCCCTTATGGGCATGAAAGACGAGCTGCTCGGAATTATGGAATCGATGTATCAACGGCTATACGCTGATGCCGAAGAAGTCGGCATGGATGGTCGGGGATTTCTAGACCGTCTGCGCACTGATATTGAAACCAAAGCGCGCCGTATTGGGCTTTACGATGCACTCCCCCCCAGCGGACGTGGCCCCGCGTCAGTCCGCTTCAGTACGTCCTCTCCCGAGCCGTCTGCCAATCCCACCCCACTCTCGTTTCGTGGGCTCAAATCGTCACGCTGTTCAACCTGCTTTCTGGCGCTCTTGTGCCAAACCCCGTTATTTCAACGCGCACAATGTGTTTAAAGCACGAGGGCCCCTACCGGAGCCCACCGCGCTGCCAGTGCGTGCGAAAAAAATTTTCACTGCCCCGACTCGCCATGGAGGCGGCAGCGGAAATCTCGAGCGCTAAGGCGGACGCCCCAATAATCTGGGCCAAGCGCTTAGAAGAACCCGGTCCTTGGCATTGCATCATTTGCAAGTATTGTTGTGCATGGGGCAACTGTGTGCCGCCGCCGACCGTGCCGACCTCTATCCCCCCTAAGGTAATGCTAAAAGCAGTTCCTTCAGGGGTCCGTGACACGGTGGCCTGAGCCATGCTACTAGTTCCCACCATCCCCAAATCTTGACCTGTCGCAGCAAAAATTGCAGCGATAGCGGAGGCGGGCGTAAATCCAAATGACTGCATCCCGGACGCATGCGCCCCGTGCAAGCCCACCCATTCGAGCATCTGCAGCCCTTGAGGCGTGGTATGCAAGTGACGCGCTACCACGTCATCCGGAAGCACCACTTCCGCCACCACGGTTTTGCCGTGTCCGCCCGCAAAGTATTCATAACTCGGTTTTTTGTCTCCGCCTAAATTGGCCTCTAAAAAGATCTGGTGCGGGACAAGCCCCTCGGAACTAAGCGCATTGACAATATACTCATTTAAGGCATAGGCGTTACGCGTCATCATATTCGGCCCACACGCTTCTTGCGTGTCAAACCCATAAAGAACATGACAGACAGGGCCCACAACCCGGGTGCGAATCCGCAACAATTGCGCATGGCGCGAAATGGCCGCCCGCACCGCACCTTTATCCTGATGATCAGGATTGTTAATCCATGCTTTCAAGTGAGATTCCTCTTGGGCACACCACCGCGCCAATCGGACAGCTTCCGCAGCGGTTGAAAAAACAAAAGCGCAGTCTCGAGTCATTTCATCTTGTAAAAGCCATGTTTTTACACCACCCGCCAAATCGATAACCCGCATGCCGCGCAGCATCGATTCAGACAGTCCGCCTTCCGTATGCGCAACCGGTACAAAAACACGATCGGCGTGGCGCCCTATTTCCTGCAATTGATGGGCTTCATCACGTTCATAAATCCCCATATCAATTACGAGGGGACCGATGACCCCTACAGGCAAGACCATTTCCCCCGTGAGACACTCTTGAAAAGAAGCTAATCGCTCAGGACCCAAAGACCACGAAAAGATCTCTTGACCGCTCTGCTCCATCTGCGGCAACGCGCGGAGATAGGCCTGGCGTTCCGCAATCGCCTTCGCATGATTCCGGTGCGGCCACCGAAATTTCATCCATCCATCGTTCCCTTCTGCTAGACATTCTGTCCTATTGTATCAAACAGGAGGACAATGTCACCGAGAAAGTACCCCTTAGCATAAAACACACAGCCTTACGGCTTCGGTGCAGGATGCGGGGGAGACACCTTGGGAGGGCGCGTCTTGGATTCGAGCATCTCGACCGAACACGCGGCGCTAATAAAGCCGTTAAACAAGAGGTCAGGAAGTCCACTCCAGCGAAACTGCTGCGCAAACACAGCAGCTAAACAAATTAAGGTTTCGGCAATGATGAAAACGGCCCGCGGAATCGATAGACAAGGATAATGGATGAGCAACAGTTTCATAATGCCACTTGTCGCCAGCGTAATGCTGCCTAGGGAAACCAATTGGCTTGTAGAATTCACATGCATCGCCTCCTTCACAACTGGTATAACTGAGGCGTGGGGTGATGAGGAAGGGGGAGATCGAGGTGATTTTGTCATAGCCCCCCGGGGGATTAAAGAATATGCCAACATCCCCCGCGGACTAGCTTTCTTTGGAATCGTCCAACCCCAGTTTCTGGCGGATATGTTGCACGTGGGTTTTCACTGTACTTCTCTCAATATGCAACTGGTCCCCGATCTCTCGCTGACTCAACCCCGACTGCAAAAGACCATAGACTTCACGTTCTCGACTTGTCAGACTCCCCAAGGCATCGTGAACTTCCACGACAGACGCGCGATGCCGAAGCGTTGCCGCAGCGGACAGAACAAGAAAATTGACAATCAACCAAAAGGCCATATGACTAACGGCTAGACTCGTCAAAGGACGGGACGGAAAAGGCCATAACGTCAAAACCGCAATACTGCAGTAGGTTACCGCAATCCAGTAGCCTACACCATTGTAGTAGGCGATGAGTTCAATGCCAATGAGAGGCAAGAGGGCGGGAGCATTCGATGCCAGCGTAATCGAAAATTCCGTAAGGACCACGAGACCTAAGACCAAATCAAAAACTGTTGTAATAACCGCCAATAAAATAACGGAACTCGCGTGGTGCCGATGCAACAACCATGCCAAAATGTCGGCAGCCGAGACAACAAAAGCAGACAGCCACGCATGGGGAAGGCTCTTTCCGGGAAACGCCATGATATTCCACCACAAAAAGATGGACACAATCCCGCGTAATGCTAAGCCCCGTGAAAAAATCCAATAGAAATCCCCGGGCGGAAACTCCACTGACGAAGAAGATCCTCCTGGATGCATATGCGGCAGCACGGCTGTCATGGCCCCCTTTCAACGGGACGGTAGACCCTGTGGCTTTGCGAACCGAGTTTTCACTCGGGGTGCCTTTATCTATTCCGTTTCATCGTTAAGATGCATCAAATCATGTGCCTGTCCTAGGTCTCAAGGCCATTGAGCCTATCTTACGCTCGGAAGAAAATCTTAAGGAAAATTATACCTTCTGATAATTTTTTGGTCAATTAAGAATATGCGGACGGATGATTCCTTATTCCTCAGACTTCTACCACGTCGAAGTTTAAGACAACGTGGATCAAAAAAAGCCTCCGCGCCCGAACCGGAGGCAAAAACCTGTCTTGTTAGCGACTCGGAACAACCGCCGTGTCATCCAAATACTGGTCGACCCACTGCTTGGTATAACTCAGAGCTTCTCGGCAAGGTTCCCCAAGGGAGCCGGGCCACACATGTGGCAATCCTGGAATACGGTGATAGTCCCACCGCTCTGGCCACTTGCTGACGCCCGTCGCCAATAAGAAAAATTCTTCAGCCCAATTGGCCCGTATCTCGCTATCATTGTCGCTATGGATCAAGAGCACCGCCCGCGATCCAATGCGCGGCACCTTATAACTCACATCCCAATCGAGGAGTGCCTTTTTCACCTCATCTGCGGGCCATCCATAATGGGGATGTTTATCTTTCAAGTAATCTAAATTGGGCGTGCTGGAAATGGACACGACACATTGGATCGGCGCGGTCCGGTTATCTGCCGCCGCCCAAAGGCCTACCAACCCGCCCAGACCCCGTCCAATAATAGCAAAGCGCCGACCTGGTGGACTGTCCGCCAATTTCTGCGCAATGTATTGCCGAGCCCGTTGCATCGTGGCCAAATAGCCTCCAAAAAACAAATCGCGGTAAAAATCTGGACCTTGTGTTCCTAGCGAGATGTATTCCCAGTCAGCTCCGGGACGAATCGCCGCAAGATCTCGCAACCCTTGTTCCGGATGATGATCAGGAAAATCCCCAATAACGAGAATCTCTTCACATTTAGCCTCAGTCATCGTGCCGTTCCCCCTTCTCAGTCGTCGCCATATCCGTACGCAGAGGGACAAAGAACTGGCAGACACCTCGCTCTCCATCGGCCAAATGAATCACCGGCGCATCGAGATGATGCGCAAACGCCCGTGCTTCCGCATCGCAGACGGACTGCGTTCCACGCCAATAAGGAAAGGGGCATCGCTGCATAGTAATCCACCAGCCATTCGGGGTCTTATTCCAGCTCATCATTAAGGACTCATCACGCGACACATCGTCAGGTGTGTGGTCCATGCGCCCGCGGTAATAATCATCAATAAAAATTTCTAAAATACGATCCCGCAAAGCCGGCCCTCCGGCTTCTTGAATCGCACTGAGCAACCGATTCACCGGTTGCATGGCCGTACTCTCTTTCGGAACCAAGCGATATTCTCCCGTATGGCGCGATCCCGGTAACAAAGACATGCGCACCACCCCTTCGCTCACCAGTTGGTGCAGGGTTCGTTGCACATGCCGTCTGGAAACCCCCATTTCCTGCCGCAATTCTTCAGTGGTCACCACGGGATGGTCTGTCAAATAGAGCACAATTTTTTCACGCAACCCCGACGGCATATTCAGGCCCCCCTTTGGGTTCCCCCTTCAGCCATTGCCGCTTCCTCTAAGTTCGCCCGATGTAGAAAGGCTTGAACGATATCATCAGCGGCAATACCTTTCACCTTGCCTTCACGAAACAAGCGCTCCACAAAATCGGGCAGGTCTTGCACAGACAAGGACGCCTGGTTAATAGCATCTTGCAGTGCTTGCAGCGCCTGGGCAGGCTCAATCAAAAAATCTCCCCCAAGCCACGCACTTTCAATAAGGCCTTCCCGCTCCCGCCAAATGGCTCGCACCAATCCGGTTGGCGCCTTGTAAAGACCTTCATACAAGTAAACGTCCCCGGTAATTTTCGTGCCAGGCACCGTCCAGCCTTCGTTTTGAAAGACAAAATCGGGATCAAACAACTGAACGGCGAACTGCTTGGCCGCTTCTTCCTCATTCTCGCGCAAGTCCTCATAATGCGCAGGTGTATCGAGCATGTTAGCAAACTCTTGACTTAAAATGTCAATCGCTTCCTCCGCTGACGGAACCCCTTGTGGCAACTGCTCTGTCATTGTCGTCATGTAATCTCGCATCGCCTGCACCGTCTTATCACGGAATTTTTCGGAAGGCACATTGAGGACATGCGCCATTAGCTCCCGATCAAAATCATACATCAAACTTCCCACAAAAATCAGACTGTGCGCAATCGTCGCGGCACCCGTGCCGCCAATTTTGCGCGACCCCACAACAATGTCATTCAGCGGCCGGATCGCCGCATTAATCCCCATGCGCTGGTATGCAGCGACAGGAGCGGGCAGCAACGCCTGATACAAATCTTTGACCGATGCATGCGCCCCCGGCATAATCAGGTGCCAAAACACCTGATTATGGTCGAGAAGCACCGCCCCTCCACCGACTAACCGCCGCGCAATGGGAATGTTATGAGAGCGACAATAGGGCACGTTCAATTCCCGGCTGGCCAACTGATGATATCCCACCGAGACAAACGCTTCTGCAGGCCGCGCAAACACTAACGTCATTTCATCCGAAGGCGCTGCTTCTTGCGCCACTGCATGAAAAACGGCTAAAGACCTGGGCACGGACACCGTCCCTAAATTGACCACGCGCATAACGCGACCCCCTTTTTTCCTGCGCCTAGGTGGTGACCCTAAAAGGAAATGACCAGATCCGCCTCTAACGCTTCTTCATTGACAAAAGTTCCTCCCACCACGTCAGTGACCGCATCAATTAAGTCGTCTTTCGTCATGTCATTCAAATCCAAGCTAGGCGTGCACACTAAGAACTTGACACCCGCCTCTAGCGCTTGGTCGATAAAATATTGCAGGGTTTGGCCCCCTTCTTTGACAAACACCTGTTCCGCCACACCTTTTTTCATAAGTTGCGTTCCGTGCATCGTAAAAAGCATCGTCACGTCATGGTCTAACAAACACCCCGCCGTGGCGAGAAAAAAAGGCGACGCCATACGCGCCGGCGTATCCGGACCAGACGTCTGAATGTACAGAATCTTTTTCGTCTCCATCTATACCGCCTCCTAGGATGGCCGTTCTATTAGACCTTTTCCAACTTGAAATGAAATTCTTTTTCCACTTGCTCCGCCTGCAACAACTTATGACCCGTGCGCCGCGCATACGCCTGAAAATCTGCAACGGCGCCAGGATCTGTGGCCAACACTACCAACGCATCCCCCGGCTGAATTTGATCCATCGCCTTCTTGGTTTTAATAATGGGCATAGGGCACGAGAGTCCCCGCACATCCACCACCTGTTCCATCCCTGTCCTCCCCTTTCACCACATCCGATTAATGACCACAGCGAATCCCGTCTTGCGCGATCTTCTCGCGATATTCCTGCACTCCTTGAGACCCTGTTACCAGTTCCTTGGCATCTTCCGCCCAGTTACTAGGAGCCATTCGAAAGAGCCAGGCTCCGTAGGGATCGCGGTTCAACGCCTCGGGATCTTTTTCAGGCACATCGTTGACCTCTTTAATAACACCGGACAACGGGGTCGAAACGCCGCCCACCCACTTGCCGCTCTCCAGCGTCGCAGCGCTCGCGCCCCGTTTGAGCTCTCGGCCAGCGCGCTTAATGCGACACACCAACATTTTACCTGCCAACCCTTGTGCGGGGTCCGTTATGCCCACTTCCACTAAATCTCCGAGGGGCCGCGCCCACACATGTTTCTCAATCCAGTAATACCGATCTTCAGGAATAATACATTCGGATTCAGCCACGATTATTCTCCCTTCCGCGCACCGCCTGACCGTTAGACCACGGGTTCAGGCACTACGAGGCGCTACAGTCATTGTTGGCTCTAAAGCCATAACGCAGTAGGACCGAATGGCCCTCACAATATGGACCACATGGCCCTATCTCCCCTACATTGTGAGGCATTTCACCAAACAAAAGCGGCGAGCCGGTGGCGTTTTTGTCGTACTTGGGATAAGCGGTGTTGGATTTGACCAAGCAGTAGTAAAGACGCTTGGTCGCTGTACTTTGTAATGATCGGAGTAAAATGCATACGCAATTCATGCGCACGGATTATTTAATCGCAATTCAATCGGTGCTAGGATGACACCAATCAGCCGTTGGCTCTAAAGAACCAGCCCGATTGATGCGAAAAGCAAAGGAGAGAAGATCAAATGGCGCGATTTGTGTATGTCCAAACACGTGGTCGGGAACAGCCAGAGCGCTGTTTTACGGTCTTTTTCATGGCTACCGTGGCGCGGGCCCTCGACCATGAAGCGGCCATTATTTTCACTCAAAGCGGGCTGTCAATCTTTGAGCCAGGGTTTGCCGAAAACACCTTAGCACTGGATGGCAGTGGCAAGCGGCTGATGGATTTCATCCACACCGCGCAAGAGCAGTCGGTCACATTCTATGGATGTCGGTTGAGCTTACCTTTGGTTCATCTGGATCCCGAGGCGGTCATGTGGCCGATGGAGTGGATCGGAGCCGCCGATTTTCATGAATTGCTGTTATCGGCTGATCGGCTTGTGTATCTCAGCTAGACAAAGCGGCATCTGTTCGCTTAGAGGAGGTGACTATTGATGAGTCATGACAACGACACCGTCACCCATCTCCGGCTTGATCCCGATGATGTGGGGCAGCAAGACGCGCAAAGTTTGCTAGAGGCGATTCAAAGCGACTTGCGTTACGAGGAAGTGATTCATGGCTGTCTCAACTGTGGTGTGTGTAGTGGGTCGTGTCCATCCCACCGGTTCTTTGACTATTCTCCACGCATCGTCGTGCAGACCGTGTTATCGGGTGACGCGGAAGCCGTCAAAGCCATGATGGATGAATACATTTGGGCGTGCGCTCAGTGTTATACCTGTGCTATGCGTTGCCCGTTCCACAATTCCCCAGGCGGCTTAGTGATGATTATGCGGGAAGTCGCTGTATGGCGCGGCATGGAGGCCGTCCACCGTCTATTGAAGCCCTATGGGCGTGTATTGCTCAAAGTGCTGTCCATCGGGAACCAGTTGACGCCGGATATGATTCAGCCGGACTTCTTCCCCGACTGGGGTCCAAAAATTCCTTGGAGTTCGACCGATTTGGCCATTAAGCGTAAAGCGATTCCTGTTTACACCCTGCAGGTCACGACGTCAGCATGGCGGGTTTCACCGGAGACATCGTATGAGCTGTATTCCATTTACGAAGAAACTGGCGTGTTTCGTCTGATTGAAGAAATCGACCCCAATCTCTATGAAGTCGTGGCGGATATGGTTGAGGATCTCCGGGATATGGTGGAATCTAGCCGCTAATCCCAGAAACGGAGGAAAAAAGATGGCCACCAATTCGATTGACAGAAACATCAAGACCAGTGGTTGGGAGTTTGTTACCAAAACTGTCGACAAGCGTGCCCTTATAAAAAATCAGAAACCCGACCCACGTGAAGAGCTCGCCGAATTAGAGGCGCGGGGCGAGGTAAAAGTTATTCACATTACAGAAGAAAATCAGCCGATTACCGTCGAAACCTTATTAGGACGCACGAAACGCATCCCCACAAACAAACTATGGCATCACAAATCGTGTGGGCAATGCGGCAATATCCCCGGATACCCGACGAGCATCATGTGGTTCATGAACAAAATGGGGTTAGAGTATCTGGACGAAACGCACCAAACAAGTTGTACCGCATGGAACTACCATGGTTCGGGCACGTCCAACTTGGTCGCCTTAGCGAGTGTAGCGGTCCGGAACTGGCACCGCGCCTATGAAACCGGCTATTTCCCACTGATTCACTGTGGCACGTCCTTCGGTAATTACAAAGAGATGCGCAATCTCTTAATTGAGCACAAAGACTTGCGCGATGAAGTGCGGCGGATTATGCATAAAGTCGGCCGGGAACTGGTGATTCCTGAAGAAATCGTACATTACAGCGAATGGCTGCACGTTTTACGCGACCGTGTCGCAGCCATGCGCATTCACGACGTGTCAAACATCGTGACCACGGTACATCCCGCGTGCCACGTGTGGAAGTTGATTCCTGAAGACGTCATCTATGACCCCAACATCTATGGTGGCGAACGCCCAGCGCCCACGACCGCTATTTTACTCGCTTTGGGGGCTCAAGTCGCTGACTATTCCACTTGGTATGATTGCTGCGGATTTGGCTTCCGCCACATCTTGACCGAACGCGAATTTTCCCGCTCATTCTCGCTCGAACGCAAAATCAAGGTCATGGTCGAAGAAGCGCATTCCGATGTCGCGATTACGCAAGATACGGGATGCACGACCACGCTTGACAAGAACCAATGGATTGGCAAAGCCCATGGCTACAACTATGATCTGCCGGTCATGGCCGATGTCCAATTTGCGGCCTTAGCCGCAGGCGCCGATCCCTATAAGGTGGTGCAAATTCAATGGCACACCTCTGGATGGCAAAAACTCCTGGATAAGATGGGCATTGACTGGCAGTCTTCAAAAGCCGCCTATGAAGCATACCTAGAAGAATTACGCGCCGGCAAGGAACCGGAACAACTTTATATTCCCCCGGTCGAACAGCCGGTATAGCCCCAAAACAAGGAGGTTGCGAGATGTCTCATTCAGTGATCGTCATCGGAGGGGGCCCGGCGGGACTTCAAGCGGCGGCAACCCTAGGAAATTTCGGATTTGATGTGACCTTGGTCGAACAGCATGACTATCTCGGCGGCGCCGTGGCAAAGCATCAATACCAAGTCTTGATGCCGGACTTTAGTAGCGGTCCCGCATTAGTCGAGCGGCTCGTTGGGTCGGTTAAAAATAATGCGCACGTGAAAATCCTGACCAACACGACTGTCGGTACGGTAGAAGAAGTGAGTGACGGTTATCAAGTCCAACTCGAAGGCCCCAAACCGCAACAAATGGTTGCACAGGCGGTCGTCTTAGCGACCGGATTTGATCACTTCGATCCGACCCGTGATGGCAAATACGGTTATGGTTTGTTCCCGGATGTGATTACGGGGGCAGAACTCGAAGAGATGTTTGCCAAAGGACCCATTCGTCGTCCTTCTAATGGCGAAGTCCCGCAGTCCGTCGCCTTTATCTATTGCGTCGGATCCCGAGACCGGCAAGTCGGCAATACGTACTGTTCCCGCGTTTGCTGTGCGGTTTCTGCCAAGCAATCGATCGAAATTCGCGAACAATTGCCGAAAGCACGCATCAGCATGTTTTACATGGACGTTAGGACCTATGGGCTTTGGGAAGACACTCTGTATTGGCGGTCTCAGGAAGAAAGTGGGGTCGTCTACGTGAAAGGCCGTATTGCGGAAGTCACCCAAAAAAATGGGCAGCCGGTTTTGAAAGGTGAAGACACCTTAGTGCGTGGTCCCTTTGAATGGCCGTTTGACTTAGTCGTGTTAGCCGCAGGTATGGAACCTAGTCAGGGAACTCGGACCTTGTCGCAAAAGTTTCATATCGACCTCGAGCCGCACGGCTTTGTGCAACAAGCTGAACCCATGAAAAATGCGAGTCTCACGAGTCGACCGGGGGTGTTCGTGGCGGGCAGTGCGAGTGGTCCGAAAGCGATTGAGGATGCCATAGCCGAAGGGGACGTGGCGAGTCTTGCCGTCATGCAGTATCTGAAAACGAAGGTGGTCGTATGAGCGAGTTTGAAGACTTTATGGAGCGCCTCCAGAGCCCGAGAATGCAAGAGACGTGGCGCGGCGTGCAAGAGAACTTGGATCATATCCCGTTGGAAGAGACTCTCCAAGAACTAAATCAGACGTCTCGGCTCTTGCACCATATTGCCAATCCTCTGTCCGTTGCGATGACAACGGATGCCGAATGGGAAAGCGCCTTACGGCGCCTTCGCAGCTGGCGGCGCGCATTGCCCACCATCCAGTCTCAAATGCCTCTCAGTCAGGTGAAGCTCTACTTGGTGACCTTGTTGGAAATGGATGACGATGTCGATGACCAAATCCGTGCCTTGGGGATGAGTTTGCCCATGGTGGCTAAAGAACAGGCTCATGACCTCGCCATTGAATTTCTTCATTTCTACGCGCCGCGGCGATATCCATTGGGGCCGCAGTGGGTCTATTCGTGGAAGACCGCAACCGGGGCTCTGCCCTATCTTCTCGAATTCACGAATGAGCCGGGGCTTAACGGGCATGACCGATTTCATGCGTATGGTGCGAATTACGCCGAATTGTTTGCCCGGATTAAAGGCTTAGACAGCGTGCTGCAAGACCAAGGATTGCACCGCTGGGGCGTGTACTCAGTCGATTTAGTTCTGGCGTACATTTACGCAGACTATCTTTACAAGATGTATTTCACCACGTCTAAGTCTATTTTCTCGACCATTCCGACTGTCCTCGGCGTCGTCAGCTATCTTCTGGGTCTGCCGATCCCGCCGGAGGCCGTTCCCACGGGGCAAGAAGTGGAAGCTCCGGATTCGTGGATGCAGTCATAACGACTTTAAGGAGGTGACCCTAAAGTGGCCAAAGGCTCTGGTATTATTGAACGTTCGTTGCTCGAAGATGACCAAATCATGGAGGAAGAAAATCTGGTCATGGACGGCATTGACATCTCCGGGCGCTGGAACACCATGCTCAAAACACGCGTACATTCTCAACGAGATTTAGATTCTTGGGACGAAGTGCGCGCCAGTGCCATCGGAGAAAGCATCGACAACTGCATTCAATGCGGGATGTGTACCGCGGGATGCACTGTAGCGCAAGAGATTCCGGCGTTTAATCCACGTCAGTTCATCTACTGGGTCCGTGTCGGGCGCAAAGACGACCTCATCAAAAATGCTGACGTGATCTGGAGGTGTGTTGGCTGCTATATCTGCACCAATCACTGTCCAAAGGAAGTCAATACGGCCGAAGTCATTGAGTCCATTGGCCAGTGGTTGCGCACGCAAGTTCCCGAAAAGATGGATCCTGCCTACCGCGCTAACCACGAGGCTTACCGTCATCAACTGGAAACGTATGGACGCCTTAGCTTGCCGCGCTTGCAGGCCGAATTCTTAAGCAAACTCGGTCGTCAAAAAGAATTGTTTGGTCCGGACCTGCGCCAAGCAGCGGTCAAAATGCTGAAGGACGGACGCGCCATTAAAACCTTGTTGATTGGGCGGCCACGCCACTGGAACCGTAGCCGTTTTGTCTTGACCGATTCGGCCAGGGCATAGGCCAAGAATTCCGTCAGACACTAAGGAGGCATATGAGATGAAAACTGCGTACTTTCCCGGATGTTCGTTGAAAACCATCGACCGGGCATATGATGTCAGCACACGCGTCATCGCGGAAGACTTGGGCATGACCTTGGTGGACGTGGAGGATTACTCGTGTTGCGGCGCAGGAGAACTCAAAGGGGAAGGCATCAAAAGTCACTTTTTACCCGCGCGCAATCTGGCACACCTCATTAATCAAGGGGAAACCGAGGTCATGGTCTCGTGTAATGTCTGCTACCACGAATTATCTCGGACCGCGTACGCCGTCCAAAAGGGCGGCAAGAATCTGGAAGACATTCAGGCCATGCTGAAGGATGCTGACGAGCCTCTCATTAAAGAGCAGCCCACGGTGCGCAACACACTGGAGTACCTGGTCAACGTGGTAGGGCTCGACACGATTGCCAAACATGTTAAGGTGCCGTTGACTGGGTTACGCGTCGCTCCCTACTATGGCTGCTTGTATCAAAGGCCTGCCAAAATGGTTAGCTCTGTGCAGATTGCTGGCGAAGACACAGAACATCCCCACTTTATGCATGACTTAATGGCCGCCCTTGGCGCCACCGTGGTCGAACACCGGGCCGAGACCACCTGCTGCGGCGGGAAAAATCTTCTGTCCGATGAAAGAATTTCTGGAAAACTCACGGGTCGCATCTTATCGACCGCCAAGACCAGTGGTGCAGACGTTTTGGCTCTCATGTGCCCCAAATGCGCTGGCGGACTTGACGCACTGCAGTTTCGTGCAGTCGGCATGGTAGGGGATACTGCCAAACTCCCTGTCATGTATTATACCCAGTTGATTGGCATCGCCTTTGGCCACCGCCCCGAGGAACTGCACGTCGGGGATATGGAATCCGGGTCTTTGGACTTGATTCGGCACTTTTTGGCCGAACCGGCCATTCGGTAGCTGCTCGATGTCAGCAGGGGACCAAGGAGGTTTATCATGGCCGAAATTCAAGGGTGTGATATCCCCGAGAATCTGCTCTATGACATTGAAAACAATGTGTGGGTCCGGACAGAAAATGGCATTGCCACGGTCGGCATGACCGATCCTGCCCAAACCCTCTCCGGACGTATTCTCTTTGTTCGTCCCAAACGGGTTGGTGCAGTGATTGAGCAAGGGAAGTCTTTAGCATCGCTGGAAAGTGGCAAGTGGGCAGGCCCGTTGGTCTGCCCAGTTTCCGGTACGATTGTGGAGACCAATGCCACATTATTGCAAGAACCTGCACTGTTGAACATTGATCCCTACGGTGCAGCATGGATTGCAAAGTTATCGTATGATCCGCAGCAAGACTTGCATCATCTGGTTACGGGCGATGAGGCTTTGCGTCTGTACCGGGAAAAGATTGTTCGCGACAAAATTCAATGTATGCGGTGCAGCTAAGGAGGCGAGTCCTATGCCCGAAGTCATTGTCGCGACCTCCCAGTGGTGCCGTACATGTCCCGCTACGATTCGGCAATGGAAACAACTCGCCGATGAGTATAAATTCACGGTACGGGAGGTGGATGTCGGGACGTTGGAAGGCCGCGAGTTGGCGGTGAAACTATATATTCGCAGTGTTCCAAGTACCATTATCAACAATCAAGTTGTGCATGTTGGGGTGATCGACAGAAATACGGCGATCAATCTCCTCAAAACTCATGGTCTCACCGCGTAACGGCGAACAACCGAGACCTTGAAAGGCTGAAGCACAAGAGCAGGCGTTCTATTTCCGCGCCTGCTTTTTATATCCGTTCCACTTATTACCAATTATTCATGAAATTTTCATGAATCCTCCATGGCAAGATCACAGACTTTTCGTATGCTCTCAAAGGATTCCCCTCATCTACCCTACGTATTTCCATAGGAAAGGATGATCCGTCCATGCAACGTGTTCGTCGCCGCGTTTGGGCTTTAACCGCGGCCACTGGTATAGCAGGGTTGCTGATTAGTTTTTGGAGCTCCCCACCCCAATATGCGGCGTCTGTTAACGCGCCGTCTTCAAGCGCTCCTCCTATCCACCACGTGGTGGAAATTATGTTGGAGAATCACACGTTTGATAACCTCTTTGGCCACTTTCCCAATGCCAACGGATTGCCCTCTAATCTTACCCTGCCTAATCCCGACACAAACTACGAAGCGCCAGGCGTTTCCCCTATGAACGCACCGGGCAATGTCGGCGACACCGTGGACATTAACCATAACCGGGCCCCGGAAATCATGATGATGCACAACGGCGAAATGAATTATTACACCGTGTATCCTGATAACGGACTAGCTGCCATTACCGAATTTGGCCGCGCCAATATCCCTAACGAATGGCAATTAGCCCAACACTTTGTCTTGGCGGAAGACAACTTCCAACCCGCTACAGGACCCACCCAGCCCAATCGAGAATACGCCATTGCCGGTACGGCAGGTGGATGGATTTCGGACAGCCCGCCGAATTTTACATTTTCCTTTCCCACCATATACCAAGATCTCGCGAGTCATGGGAAATCTTGGGGCATTTTTCAAGGCGACTACGTATCTCGCAATGACGCGCAAAATGGCTTAGGGTTTGTCCGCCATTGGAATACGTTATGGTACACCCCGATTTATCAGAATTCGGCCGAGTGGAACGCCCACGTGCATAACCTCAACACCTTTATGAACGACGTGGTATCGAACCATCTCCCGTCTTTCTCATTTGTCGTCCCCACGTGGCTCTATAGTGAACATCCGCCTACCGAAATCTCGTTAGGTGATGCCTGGATGGGACAACTTGTCACGGCCTTGATGCAGAGTCTTGAGTGGAAATCGACCGCCATTTTCATCACCTATGATGAAGGCGGCGGGTATTATGATCATGTCAGTCCTCCCCAAAACTATCGCTATGGATATGGAACGCGCACGCCCATGGTAATCATTTCGCCTTGGGTCAAACCCGGATTAGACGATGCATTGACATCCAATGTGTCCATTTTAGCTTTTATGGAACACCTTTGGCAGTTGCCACCGCTCACGGCCCGCGATGCGCAAGCGAATGACCTCTTCTCAGTTTTTCAGTCGACGCATCCGATTTCAAAGGTCAGTCTACCTAACGTGCCCGTCGATACCTTAGAAATCACCAATAAACCTAGTGAATCGCAAGCGGCTCAACCTGGACAACGTATGACGCTGACGATAGAGGCCAAAACCGTTGCGCTACAAACCGATCCGACGTTTAACGAGCCCATCGCATTGCAGTTAGTCGCGCCGCAAGGGACGCAACTGCCGCTAGGGTGGCAAGACCATGTCATGCTCGTCCACGGAAAAGCGTCTTTAACGCTCACGTTCCCGGACGCAGGTTATTATCAAATTCATGCCTGGTCCCTCTCATCAACACACACGGCTAATGGGGGAGCCACCCTCGACGTCGGCGTAGGACCGGACACAGTGCTTAATACGCAAGTGACGACAATCGGCCCCACGGCGGTGCTCCCTATGACCACAGCCCAGTTTACCACCGCACTTCCGGCTCATTCACCGACGCCGCGTGGCCCTACAAGCCCTCAAGGTTTTGCCCATCCCCTAGACAGCGATCCGTCTTAACAACCCAAAGAGGGCCCGTTAATTGCATGGGCCCTCTTTCTGCTTGCAACACCAATCCATGTGAGCTTTTTGGTTAGCCCCCGGACAAAGCGAAATGGGAGAGTTGGCCAGCGAGACTCATAGCAAAGTGCATCCCTTTTTGCACATCGGGGTCGCGCATCAGCGCCATCATCCCCTTCATACCTCCAAAGGTTGATGTTTTTCGCTTGTTCTCTTCAGCCACATTTTGAATCACTTTCACCATACCGGGCCAGTTGAGATGACCATCCGTTCCCATCAGGCCCGGGAATAACGCGGACCAATCAACGGCGTCTTTGACCTTCTGCACCATGTTTAAGAGGTCCTGCACTAAATCCCAGGCATGCATGTCGCTTAGCATGGTCAAGAGTTGTCCGGTAATGCCAATCAAGCGGGAGAACGTGTCTTGCGGTACCTCTTCTAGGAGTTGCACCGCCAAACGCAGCACCTGCACCATCGCATCTCCACTGGCTATTTGTGTCACCGTGATCAGATTGGCCCAATTGGTCGCGGCAGCCGTATCAACAATTTGAGAACGCTCAAGCCACTGCCCCAATCGGTCCGCCGCCTGCATTCCATCAGCCGCTTCAGGCAACGCATCTAAATACTCTAATCCTAATAGGACGGTGTCGAGCAGCCCATGTTCTTGGAGCCGACCTACCATGTCCAACATCTTGGGCAAGGCCTCCAACACTTCGGGTTGACCCATTGTATCGACCAACTGTTGCAGTGCCCCGGCTTGTACAAAGGCCTTCAGCAACGCATTTGTGGGTTCCGTAATCGCTTGATTGCTCAGGGACTTGGTCAAGCTCAGCAAGTTGTCTACTTGCACTGACTGTAATTCTTGAACCCAATCCGCATGGGTCTCATAATAGCTCCACAGCTTATCCACCACGTCAGCGGGATCGGCATCCGGCATCAATCCCGCAAATTGCATCATGGTCACGACAATATCTAAGATGCCACTTTCGTTCATAATGCCCAGCATTTCCAGCATTTTCCCCACGCCATCAAGCACTTCGGGGTTGTCCATCCGGTCGGTCACTGATTCCAGCAAATCGCTAGTCCAATTTTCGTGGAGGGTTTGCTGTTCCCGCGTCGCTACGACCACCGTACCTGCCTCCTTTCTCCCTTGCCCTACGAATACTGATTAAAAGGTCACCGTGCTATCCGCGTCGAGAGCGTCTTCCATAAAGGTTGCGGCACCCGCCGTCACAATATCATCCATCAGTTGCTCGGGACCAATGCCCATCAAGTCCATGGTCATCTGGCAAGCAATGAATTTCACGCCCATATCCATAGCCATTTCGCGTAATTCTTTAATCGAAGGCAAGGTGGCAGCGCGTTCTTTAAAGGGTTCCATACCGGGACTCAGCGGATATTGGGGATCTTTCATAAGCATTTGTAGGCCCCCAAAGGTGCAAAATACACTAACTTCAGCATCCATCGCCGCCGCCGCATTGGCGACGTTCAGCGTCTTGTATGCACCCTCAATATCACCAGCACTCGAAATAATCGCAACTTTTTTCATCATAGGCCTCCTTAATCGTACGGCTCATGTGTCAGGACCAAGATGGGAGATGGATTCGCGAAGCATGACAGAACAACACCTGTCACAGTGGACCGAATCTCAATTTATTATTTTCTAGTCGCAACCCCACTACTAGGAACTTCTGGCCCGCGTAAAAAGGGTCATATGGCCCTCGATTATTATTCCTGTGAACGAAATCACCAAGTAAAACGGTGGATTTCTGTCGCTTTTTCCTCAGAGTCCAACCATATGAAACCCTATGCTCAAAGGCCTAGATTGACGGCACCAGACCAGAAAAAAAATACCGCCCGCCCCAACGTCGTCAAGGCGCGTTGGATAGCCACGGGCGTCTCATCCCGCATCTGCTCCTGGGGATAGCGGCTGATAATAAACACGGCATAGTCCACGATGACGCCAAGGCCACTCATGCTGATGGCATCTGTGTATTGTCAAGAAAAAATGGCTCTCCGGCACTTTTGCTGATCAGGAGGAATTTGGCGGTTGATGGTCGAAGAAGAGGACATGCTTCCA
>NZ_NWUL01000013.1:0-3214 GCF_002903155.1 Sulfobacillus sp. hq2
GCGCCCATTGTGGAAGATTCCCTACTGCTGCCTCCCGTAGGAGTCTGGGCCGTGTCTCAGTCCCAGTGTGGCCGTTCACCCTCTCAGGCCGACTACCCATCGTCGCCTTGGGAGGCCGTTACCCCCCCAACTAGCTAATGGGCCGCGAGCTCCGCAATGAGCGCCAGTTGCCCAGCTTTCTTCCCGTAGGAACGTATGCGGGATTGCCGCGCCTTTCGGCCCGATATCCCCCACTCATCGATAGATCACTCACGTGTTCCTCACCCGTCCGCCGCTGACCCGAAGGTCCGCTCGACTTGCATGTATTACGCACGCCGCNTGTTTCCCTTGACGCATTCATGACGATATAGTTTTCAAGGACCGACGCCGCCCGCTGAAGCGGGGGGCTCACTGTCCTCGCGGACAGCTTTGATATAATAACACCGGACTCGCGCCAATGCAAGCCCTTTTTTAAATCTCGCTAAAAAGTCATCCAAAGCGCTAAGACGGACGCCTGCGTCGATATCTTGTCCACAAAAAAGGCACCAAATACCGAGTTGCCGCAGGCATTGTATACCAAAACCTTTTAAGGGACAATGCGGGTTTCACGGCTGCATACGCTCGGTCATATTGCTTCATCAAGGCGAAGGCCACCCCAAATCGTAGATAATGCCATGTTTCAATAATCGCAAAGTCACGCCGTCCAATCTCCCGAGAATTTCGGTGTTTCTCTAACATAGGCAACATCGTTTCATACACGCGCCAGACATTTTTGCTATAGCCGGTCGGCACATCACGATACATGACTAGTGGCCAGTCAATCTTCACTAAGCGGGCCACTTGCGCCACCCGCAGCCAAAAATCCCAGTCTTCCGCTCCATCAACCGCCCTATCAAATCCCTGCAAATCCTCAACAATTTCCCGTTTGACCAACACCGTTGAAGTTTGAAAGCGATTCAATATCAATAATTCTTCATATGTAATCTCGGACACGGGTAGCGCTGGGGGAATCGGCTCAAAACTTGCCGCCCTTATCCAATCTGTGGCCACCAGTCCAATATGTATGTCCGTACTGGCAACGTCCAGCTGTTGGGCAATTTTCTCCGGATGCCACATGTCATCGGCATCGAGAAATGCTATCCACTCCCCTGACGCCAGCGCGATGCCTTGATTGCGAGCAAACGACGGCCCTTGATTCGTTATTCGCTTAAAAATCGCACGAGGAAAGTGCTCCTGGACTACCTGCGGTGTAGCATCGGTCGAACCATCATCGACCACAATGACTTCAAGAGATGGGTAAGTTTGGTTAAATACCGAATTCAAGGCATCGCTAATTGTCTTCTCTGCATTGTAGGCTGGAACGATAACACTAACTAACTCCTGAGACATCGTTGCCCTCCTGTTGCTGTCGCTCTTGGAGTGCTGCTTCCACCACTTCAGCATCAACTAAACGGATATCCCTATCGCCAAAATGCTGAGTGGTTTCAGGACCCCGCCCCGTAATGAGCACGACATCAGCCGGGTTGGCATGACCAATGGCGTAACGAATCGCTTCTGACCGGTCCAACTCCACAATCGCCAGCTTGTCAGGATCAATGGCACGAATTCCTTCCACTAAGGCATTCGCGATGTTTTGGGCATTTTCGTAATTGGGGCTGTCAGCCGTTACGACGACATGATCGGCATACGTAGCAGCAATTCGCCCCATCTCCGGCCGTTTCCCACGGTCTCGGCCCCCACGCGCTCCAAACACCAACCACACTGCCCCCGTAGTCAGTTTCT
Organism: Sulfobacillus sp. hq2; assembly: GCF_002903155.1. NCBI lineage: Bacteria > Bacillati > Bacillota > Clostridia > Eubacteriales > Clostridiales Family XVII. Incertae Sedis > Sulfobacillus > Sulfobacillus sp. hq2. Next base: position 1,762 of record NZ_NWUL01000013.1, read on the forward strand.
TAACTGTCACTAATGATTGGTATAAGCCATCGGGGGTATGGGCGTAGTCAACAATAGCCATAGGAGCCCCCGCACGGGATGTGACTTGCATTCTTCCAGGCACTTGGGGCAGACGCGGAATTTCTTGAGCCAGTATATCTTGCGACACTCCCAATTTAATTGCCGCGGCCGAAGCGGCTAGCACATTGTAAATGTTATATCGACCGGGATGATTCAGGCGTGTCTGAAATGCTACACCTAATCCCTGCAATTCGATTTCGGTGTACCACGGCGACTCTTCCACAATTCGAGCACGTAGGGCTCCACGTGCAATACCGTAGCTCGTGACGGCAGCTTTGCTTTGTGCAGCAATGGTTGAAAAATGCTCATCATCGGCGTTCAAGACCGCTCCCAAGCTATCTTCAGGCAGCATCCGAAAAAGCGTGGCTTTAGCATCTACATAACGTTCCATGGTGCCATGAAAATCTAAATGCTCCCGAGTAATATTGGTTAAGATGGCAATCTGAAATTGCGTGCCGCGTACCCGCTGCTGCACAATCCCATGGGAAGAGACTTCAACCACTGCCGCATCTCCACCACACTCGACAATCTTAGCAAGATATGCCTGAAGATCTGGACTTTCGGGCGTCGTTAACGCGGCTGGCTCCTGACTGCAAACGACATCATTAATGACACTAGAAATGAGCCCGGTACGAATGCCCGCAGCATTGAGCAAAGCGCTAAGCCAGTAAACGACGGAGGTCTTTCCATTGGTCCCTGTCACGGCCACGGCTTTAAGGTGCTGTGAAGGATGCCCATAAAACTGCGTCGCTAGATCAGCGGCCGCCTGGCGGCTTGATTTCACCTGAATATAGGGAACTGTTACGTCCACCAGATGTTTTTCCCCTACGACCGCGACAGCTCCACGGGCCACGGCTTGCGCAATGAACTGATGGCCGTCCTGGGAAGCCCCCGGGACGGCAACAAAAATATCGCCTGGCTCCACCATGCGGGAATCCATACGAATCCCCCTGACCGCAGGGCCAATTACCCAACCGAATTCGGTTATGCGCAGCTGTTGGTCCATTAGAATGATTCCCCCGTTTTCCTACCTACAATGATTGTCCCCATGTATCATGAATCTATCATGAATAGAATTGGCCCTGAATATCAGTGTATGATCATCCGAAGTGGCAGACAAGCGCCCGCGTCATCTGTGATCTAGGGTAAAGTTTTCTGGTATTGTATGCCGTTTCTCCTAAAAAATCCCTAAGGGACAAACTCCTCGAATGAGTTTTTGTCCTCTATAGCAATATCCCTCCACGATCGAAATGATAAATAAAGAGGTCCCTTTCATATTATAGAAAGGGACCTCTTAAAAATATTGTCGGCACGACTGGGCCTCCCAGATCCCTGCGGATCCAGTACCACCAGCGAGGCAGTGGGGGACGACCGTGTGCGGCATGGGAACGGG
>NZ_NWUL01000012.1:0-4071 GCF_002903155.1 Sulfobacillus sp. hq2
TTGGCTTCGCAGATCGCAAAGACGAGCTCCGCCCCCAAGCGTAAGAGACGATCCTTGTGGGTCACGACCAGCCGACCAACCCGGTCGGCCACGATGTCATTGAGCAGGCGTTTGAGGCCCTTGTTGTGGTAGTTCATCCCCGACCCGAAGTCGGCTATCACCGCAAAGGTCCAGCCTTAGCGGGCACAGTAGAGTTCGAGTACCTGCTTTTGGCGCTCCAGATCCTCTTTCTGGTCGTGGCGCGACACCCGCGCATAGGCGACGGTTTGGCGAGGAGTCCCGTGGTGATGAAACTGATCAGGACGCAAGCGCGCTAAGTCGTAACGACGATACCCACCCGCGGTACGTTCATCGGGTATCAGTTTACCTTCATGCTCCCATCGACGTAACGTCGAGGGCGTCACGCCTAAAAATTCGGCGGCTTCACGAATGCCCACAAGTGTCCGGTTCATACCTAAATTATACAACCATGGATAACTATAGGTAAAGATTTATGAAACGGTTAAAACCCTTCATTAACGCTATCCATTGATCTATTAATCCGTCGGCTTTTCGGCTTTTAACAACTAAAGACGGCACTTGATAATCAGCAAATAACTCTTCCATATACCGTCTAACCACGACTGTTTCTCCTTCTTCTTTTTGATACAGCCCCAGACGCAAGGGAATGTCCACCACAACATCCGAAGAGTCCTCGAGAAATGCCGCGCCAAGAGTGGGATTCCCAAAAATCACAGTCCATGCATCAATTTGCGGATCAATTCCACGGGCCTTCATGTCTTCCGTATGATGAACCACAGCATAAACAATAATGCCTTTTCCCTCTAACCAATGAGTGAAATCGTTAACCAACTCGGCTGCGGGTCGAGAAATCTCTATCTTTTCGATCGGTGACACGTTTATCCCCCCATAACCTCAATCTACAAAATTACTATCGCGTGCCTGTTCTGACGGCCATACAATAGGTGAGAGCAACTGGTAGCATGTGGCAATGACTCATAAGCCCATTGTACAGAAAAAATTGTCATGGATTCCCTCCCATTACCGGATCCCACAACAATTTGATCATTTGGCAAGTCATTAGGGGCTGCACTGAACATACGCTAGCGAAATAGAAATATAGGAAGCATGGGGTACACAACCGCAATACGTTCTTCGCATACAAAAAAGTCCCATCGGATTCCTAGAGTTTTAATGAACTAGGACACCGCAATGGGATACCGAGAAGTCATGGCCTTAACGATAATCAGACACCATGTGTGGCCTCAGACCTGTCTAAACGTGCCAACACCTTTTCCAAAGCTGCTTGATAAATGACGGCCTCTTCGGTCTGTTCCCCTGGTACCCAAGGTCGCCGCGGCAGTCCCCAAAAAGCCGTCAAGAACTGGCCAATGTTATCCTCCCAATCCAGTCGATCCTGTTGTGCAATGATCCACTGCCCAAGGGGATGCTGTCGTTCGTCATCGCTAAACGATGCGCACAAAATGGCAAGTTTTTCGCGACTGGATGTATTAGCCTGTTGATCTATCCATAACATTTTTTCCGCAATGGCTTGGTCAATCGGCATCTCAAGTTGACTCCTTTCAAACCACCGGCAAGGGCCAGCGCACAATTTTGTTGTTCGTGATGTTCGTACGCACGTAATTAGCCACACGAGGGGTCACAACCGTCTCCCACGCATCTTGTAATTTCTCTCCATAGTTCGCCGGTGTGACACCCAAACGGGCTTCAATAAAGTGAAAAAATTCCTCAGAACGGCCCATCAGTGTGCTATATTGCCACCACGCAGGATGTTGCTGATCTGCTGCCGTTAGCACGGCGTAAACAGGTTCCTCTGCGCCTAAACGGTGTTTCTTGCCATCCCAACTCGCGTCATAAATCGCATGGGCCAACCACAGCTTTTGATAAATTGCATCGTAGGTGACATCATTGGCATTCCCCATGCCCCCATGCACCACCCTTTCTCATTTCTAAACCGTCCCGTTATATCCTTTTTTGGGTCAGCCCGTCAGATGCTTCTGGCCGTCATATGCCAGGTCTAGTCCAAAAACCACACCGTGAAATGATGCATCGCTCAAACATCTAGGACAGTTGCTGAAGGTACGGAACCAGATCCTCCACGGGCATTGTCCTCTGCTCGTTTTGTGCCAAGTCTTTCACCGTTACCTGCTTTAACTGTGCCCATTCGTCTCCACCCACGATAATGACAATGTTGCTTCGCTTGCTGGCGTCGCGCAATTGGGCTTTAAGACTGCGCCGCAGCAAATCTGTGTCAATGGGAAAGCCCTCCTGGCGCAGATGTTCCGCTAATACAAAAGCATCGGCTTCGGACCCAGGAATGTGTGCGACATAGATGCGGCGTTCAGGCGTCAGGTTTTTATCCTCTAAGACGGACAATATCCGTTCCATTCCCATGCCAAAGCCCACCGCCGGTGTCGTTTCCGGACCATCCAACGTGGTAGCCAAGCCGTCATAACGCCCTCCGCCAAATAGCGCCGCACGATTCCCCAAACTGGGGTGAGCGATTTCAAAAACAGTCCTCGTATAATAGTCAAGCCCTCGGACTAAGAATGGATCTCGCACCACTGTCCGCCCAGAAGCTTCTAATAACGCCACGAGCTCGGCATAGTGCGCCGCACAATCTGCACACCAATAATCTTTAATGTCAGGTGCCCGGTCGCGAATGTCTATGTCAACTTTGCAGTCTAATAGCCTAAGAGGATTAGTCTCTAACCGACTTTGGCAATCCGCACAGAGTTCGTCCTCATGGGAGTGATAGTACTCTAGAAGACTCGCTCGGTATTGAGGCCGACACACCGAACACCCAATGGAATTCAGCCGCACTAAGGGTGCTGGTAACCCCATCGCCTCAACCGTTGCGCACGCTAGCAAAATGACTTCCGCATCGGCTTCTGGCTGTGTTGAGCCATAGAGTTCGGCGCCGAATTGGGTATGTTGGCGATAACGTAATGCCTCAGGTTTTTCACGACGAAACATGGGGCCATAATAACAAAGACGAACCGGTTGTGGTTTATTAGCCATACCATTTTCCACATACGCCCGCGCTACTGCCGCAGTACCTTCAGGACGCAAGGTTAAATCCACGCCACCCACATCGGTAAAGGTGTAACGTTCATGCTGAACAATATCCGTTGATTCCCCTACACGCAAGAATACTGCACTTTGCTCAAAAATTGGTGTTTCCAATAAATCATATCCGTACCGCGTAGCCGTATCGATGGCAATTCGTCGTAACTGCTCCATTCGGCTCGAGATCGGCGCAAGAATATCCTGAGTGCCTCTGGGGCGTTGCAACTCTTGACGCATGCTATTGGTCCTCCCTACTATGACGACGGCAGATGGATCCTGCCAAGCTTGCAACATTATAGCATAGTCGAGGACCGGCTTCTGAACGAACGCAATAAACTTCCCCCAGTATGAGGACGCTGCGGAATACCACCCTTGTCCACGAAGAGTCTCACCGGCGAAGGAGGTTTAAGCTGCTTGCTGTCAATCTATGATGATCTCTGATAATATGTTATAATATAATAAGGTGATGGTATTATGGATGAGCAGTTTGTCAGTATCGGCAAGGCGGCCAAGATGCTCGGCATGAGCATCGACGGACTCCGGAAGTGGGAACGCGAAGGGCGCCTGATTCCGGTGCGTACCGTGACGAATCATCGGCGCTATCGGGTCGCGGACTTACGCGCGCTGATGCACGAGGATGCGCCTGATGTTGCTAGGGATACTCGTTGCCTCCTCTATGCCCGCGTCTCGACCAGAAAACAACAAGACGCGGGGAACTTGGATCGTCAACTCGGGCGGTTAACCGCGTTCGCTGCGGAGCAGCGATGGACTGTGGTGGCGGCTCTTACCGATATCGCGAGCGGCTTGAATGAAAAACGGCGGGGTCTCCATCGGTTGCTGGAGCTTGCTCAGCAACACCAAGCGGGCATCGTGGCTGTGGAATCCCAGGGTCGATTGGCGCGCTTCGGGTTTACTTATCTGGAAAGTTACCTGCACGCCTTTGGCGTGCGTGTTGTCGTCATGGAACACACGGTGAAAGAC
>NZ_NWUL01000011.1:0-115854 GCF_002903155.1 Sulfobacillus sp. hq2
TTGGCTTCGCAGATCGCAAAGACGAGCTCCGCCCCCAAGCGTAAGAGACGATCCTTGTGGGTCACGACCAGCCGACCAACCCGGTCGGCCATGATGTCATTGAGCAGGCGTTTGAGGCCCTTGTTGTGGTAGTTCATCCCCGACCCGAAGTCGGCTATCACCGCAAAGGTCCAGCCTTGGCGGGCACAGTAGAGTTCGAGTACCTGCTTTTGGCGCTCCAGATCCTCTTTCTGGTCGTGGCGCGACACCCGCGCATAGGCGACGGTTTGGCGAGGCGTCCCGTGGTGATGAAACTGATCAGGACGCAAGCGCGCTAAGTCGTAACGACGATACCCACCCGCGGTACGTTCATCGGGTATCAGTTTACCTTCATGCTCCCATCGACGTAACGTCGAGGGCGTCACGCCTAAAAATTCGGCGGCTTCACGAATGCCCACAAGTGTCCGGTTCATACCTAAATTATACAACCATGGATAACTATAGGTAAAGATTTATGAAACGGTTAAAACCCTTACAGGGTCCATGGGCCCTGGCTCAGTGAGCACCGCCGGAATTTTTGGCGTAGAACTTGCTCCGACGCGGGTGCGAAGTCTCGTGCAAGCCATCACCGTGGCATCTGGCCGCATCGGCGCCACGCTCACATCCCTCGTATTTCCCGTGCTATTCAAACTGTACGGACAAAACTTTGCCGTGGGCTTCTTAGCCGCTCTTACCGTCATTGCCGCATTGCTGACCGCCTGGGGCATTCCCGAAACCAAACAAGCCAGTTTGGAAGACACAGCCCGCGAGTCATTAGGCGGAGACGCGTCCTTGGCCTATGCCTCCCAACACGATGCCTAAGGGAATCCTCAGGCACTTCTACGGGCTGCTCTTTAGGAGAGCAGCCCTTTCGTTTACACGCCAAAATCCCTCCGGCACCCTCGTTTTGCACCCCAATTTATCCTCAGATGTCCCCCCTGGTTATTAAGATTTAATCCACAGATTTCTGGATTTTGTGGATTACTTGTGGATTGCTTAAAGATTTTCCGCCATATTTAGTGTTCAGCCGACAAATTCGACGACACTATTCACGTATTTTCACCAGATTATCCACAACTTGTGAACAAATGCACAGGCACCAGCTCAAATTATCCCCAATTCCTTGAGCTGTCCTCGTCGGCATTTTGCAGCTTTACAAGACGCTACCGTGGTCCCTCATTTTTCTTTGAAGTCCTCACATTACGGAGAAACACTCACTCCTCTTACAACGTTTATAAAACATTAACAACGCCTTCGCATGGCGATAACATTGGGCTGATACAGTGGCACTGAATTCTTCATCATCATGCGTCACGCTTACCCTCTGCAATACGCGAAAAGAAAGATGGAAAGCCGGCTACACATCCACGCTGTGACAAAGGAGATGCAGTATTTGATGATAGAAACGGCTCGATACCGTATTGAACGCTTCGAAGATCATGGCTGGCACATCACGGCCTTATCCGAACCTGTGGCATGGCCCACCGTGTACGTCAGCACAGAACCAGACCCCAGAGTCCTGGACTTTTCACAGTTAGAGCCTTTGCCCTGGAAGGATCATGGCGTGCTGACCATTCGCCTTAGTCAAAGCATGCGCCATTACGTGCATCTGCACCATGGTGACCACATCGAGACCTTTTCCGACCGGATTGTGCCATTAGAAGGGGGAATTAATTTTCGGGATTTGGGCGGCTACCGCAATCCCCAAGGGCAAATGGTCCGGTGGGGCACCCTGTACCGTTCTGGCAAGCTAAGTGGGCTAACATCAAGGGATCAGGCCTACATCCGCCAACTTGGCATTCAAGTCGTTTGTGATTTGCGCAGCGCCCACGAATTGCAGACAGATCCCACACCCGCTCATCTCGTGCCCACTCTTTCTCATCTGCCCCTAAAATTACGCGAGACGTCGTCCGTACCTGGTCATATTGATCAAGAGACAGCACAAGCGCTATTAAGGGAGAGCTATGAAGCCTTCCCCACGTCCTTAGAGTCTTACACTGCCTTTTTCCGTACCCTGCTGGATAACGAATCGGGTGCCGTGCTCTTTCATTGCACGGCAGGCAAAGACCGTACAGGCGTCACCGCGGCCTTGCTGTTATGGGCCTTAGATATTCCGTGGGATCTTATTGTGGAAGATTTTCTGATATCCAATCAATTTAGTGCCCAACTAGCCACCTTAGTGGCAACTCAAGACAAGACGGTCGGTCCTACTCATCCGCTATGGCCCATGGCCCGCGCCTATCCCGAAAATCTCCGTGCTGCAATTCATGTGATTTTAAACGAGTATGGAGATTTGAACCGGTTTTTTACACACGGCTTAGGTCTGGAAAAAGATTGGAAAGATGCGCTGCAACACAAATATCTCGTCTCCTGAGAGAAGAGAGCCCGATGCACGGAGATTGGTAGAACCAAAAAACCACAGGCGCGATTACTTTCCCACATCGGCCCGGTCGGAGTCCGCCACGCTCATTCGGGGCTTGCGACTCCACTCGGCCTAGCAGGGAGAAGTGTACTGAGGCCTCGACTCCCTTTTGTCATCCCATAATGTTCTGGTAGAACCCCACCGAGATAAAACCCAAACCGTTGCAATAATCGGACCGAGGCCTCTTTGTTGGTACCTTCTATCCCAGCGGTGATGAGATACCACCCCTGCCTAACCAGAGCTAGTCGGCCAGCGGTCTCGTGATGGCGTACCCTGCATAAGCGGGAAGGATATCGTCATTAGGTCCCTTTTCCCGAATCACTGGCGCAAGGATTGTCGCTTATACGGGCGTCCACTGCGAATTAATGCGCGCATATAACTGATGATCTTGCCACTGGCCGTTAATGTACAAATACTCTTGGGCTAGGCCAATAAACACGAAGCGATTTCGCGTAATGACCCCGATAGACGCATAATTGCCCGGCATGATTGCCGCTTGAACGCGGTGCAGACCAATTCTCTCAAAAGCCATGCGAACCACGGTGCCGACGGCCCTGGTCATGATGCCCTTGCGGGTCCATTCCCCATCCATCACATACCCAATATCGGCACTGTAAAAGGCGCCTCGCACTACGTTGTTGAGGTTAACCCAACCGATAAGGTCATTGTTCTGTGAGAAAATTCCCCAAGGATAGCGCAGACCCTGAGACTGTTCTTGACTAAATTGTGTTAAAAGAGCCTGCTGCGTCTTGACCTCAAACAGCCTCGCATCTAAGGGGGGCATAAAAGGTGTTAAAAAGGCCGCATTCTTTTGAAGAAATTGTGCGCGCCGACCCGCATCATCCGGCGTGAGCAAGCGCAGGTAGACGCCATGGTCCAAATCGGCTTCTAGGTTCATCGACACACCTCTCTCTAGCGTTTGAGTGCCGACGCAATCACCGCGACAGCATCGAGCAGCACGACGGCAAAAACGCCCGCCGAATGGGCCACCCCGCCCGCAATCGCCATCAGCGGAATAGACAACACAAACAGACCCGCCACAGAACCTGACCCCTGGTTTTTGCGAAATCGCCTAAGAATGAGCCGTTGGTCGTGCGGCGATAGCTGGGCAAGATAGGCGGCCACATCCTCTGGAGTCTCAGGCGACTTCTGCGTGATTAAGTCAAGAATCTGGTCTGCCGTGTGCTCATCGTAATCCGGCCCCAAGGCGCGGTTGGCCTGCAAAATCGCGAGAATTTCTTGTTTATTCACGCCCACGTTCGAAAGCCTCCTCTTTCCTCTTGAAATGTCGCGCGTCCAACGGCCCATGTTATTCCATCTGAGAAGAGCATATCATGACGCCGTTGTGAGGGAGAAAGACATCGCTGGATCCAAGAAAAATAAAGGCACCACACACGCCATAGGGGGCTGAAAAACCTTAACCGCGTATTTATCCGTATTTCATATTCTTCGGGTATGATAGGACTGTATGTCAAATTATGTCCTTGTCGCGCAGGCAACAAGGCAAAGGAGTCGATGAACGTGCCTTTGGGCAGTGCGGCATTGTTAGGGATTATTCAAGGATTTGCAGAACTTTTTCCTTTTTCCAGCTTAGGCCTGTTGGTCATCTTGCCTCATATCGTTCACTTGAATGTGCCAACCCAAGGGGCCCGCTACCTACCATTTCTTGTCGCGTTGCACCTTGGCACCGCCGTTGCCTTGCTGTTACTCTTTCGCCACGAATGGATCGCCGTGGTTCGTGGATGGTTTCTCTGGCTAAAAGGCCAACACACCCCGGATGGGCGTATGGCCTGGATGTTGATTTGGGCCACCATTCCCGTAGGTTTGGTGGGACTGGCCCTCAAGCACCCCTTGGCTCATTTGTTTTCAAAGCCCCTCATGGCCGCCATATTTCTGGTCGTCAACGGCTTGCTCATGTTGCTAGGAGATGCCTGGCACAAAAAATATCGCAGGCACCCCTTGCCGATGTCTCAAATGAGCATGGGCACCGCTGTCAAAATCGGCCTCTTTCAAATCCTGGCCTTAATCCCGGGCATGTCTCGGTCGGGATCTACCATGACAGGGGCGGTGGGGCAAGGTCTATCGTTTGAAGATGCCGCCCACTTCAGCTTTTTGCTGGCTACGCCGATTATCTTCGCGGCCGCTTTGGTTGAATTACCCAAACTGCACTCGGGTACTCACAGTCTCATGATTCCCGCGCTGTTTGGCGGCGTTATCGCCGGCATTACCGCTTGGTTGTCGGCCCGCTTCCTCTTGCGGTATTTTCAAGTCCACAATCTCTTTCGCCTCGCCATCATTTCCATGGCCGTGGGTATTATTGGCATTATTCTTGTTCATTAACACACAAAGACCTGCGAATCACCCGTCAAGAGGGGAGCGCCTGGAGCGCTCCCTTTTTACATCTCAACCTTTTTCTTCCCAAGATGGACAGCTTTTGAAAAACGGAGCAGAACCTTGGCCATGGCCTGGTTATGGGTACGTACTGACACCATTGCGCCTTTGGGCCCACAATGAATGTGATGGAAAAAGCCTAGGAAGGAGAAAGCCGATGGTTACATACGACGTCACCGACATCCATTGTCCCTCGTGGACCGAAAGCTGGGTGCTCACCACTATTCGGAACCTAGCACAAGAATTTGACTTGGTGGTCAAAGAAGAAACCACGCTGCTCTCCAAAAAAGGCTCCATTCACTGCCATTTAGCGTATCCAAAACAGCCGGGCCTCTTAGAAGTCACGGTATGGCCTAGGCGCCAGAGCGTTTGGATTGACATGCACGATAATCGGCGCGCTGATTGGAATGCGGCTATTATTGAGGCGGTGGCTAGCCGGCTCGCAGAAGAATTTGGCGGACGCGCCGAGAAACGACCCTCATGATACCGCATGCGTAATTGCCACCTTAAAAGATTCTGGGCCGATACGGCTATTGTTAGAAGTAGGAGCCGCCACCTAATCCACAAGAAATCCACACCAACGATCCGATTAAATCTCCCGCCGCCTGGCTACGCCGAGGCGGGGGGTTCCGGGGTAGGCCCCTTCGCTTTCTGGTTCGCCGACCGCTGCACAGGAGACTGTGAGTCTGCTGCGTCTTGTGCAATCTCCCCAGACGTGACTTTAGACCGTTCCGGCCCTAGTGTCCGAAAAATCTCATGGTTTTGTGAGGCTTGGTCATCGGATCTCCAGAAAGAACCTTTATGATACCCCGCGTCGCGATCACCGCAGCCGCATTATGGTCCGCATTATCGGTTTGTCCACAGCGTTGACAGACAAACGCGGCCTGTGCGGGCCGAGGGTCCTTGGAATAACCCCATTGCGGTACCGCGGGCGGTGCCTGACGGACATCGCACGGCGCCCTATCGGCGACTTCAGGCGAAGCGTCCCCCACCGCCTCTTCCGCCTCCGGATAGCTTCCATAGAGGCTTTTCGAGGTGCTGTCCCAATGCAGACGCTGCCGTCGAATGTGCTCGCGAGCAAACGCATGAGCCGCCACGGCTGCGAACACCTTCTTGCTTCCACAGGAGACCTGGGATGCCCGCGCGGTCCTGCAGGAATATAAAGGGCAGGTCCTATGTGATCGAACGTTCCATTTTATGAACGATCCGTTGTTCATCAACGCGCTGTTTCTCAAGACCCCAGAACGGTTGGAGGCCTTGGGCTAAGTGGTCTTGATGTATCCGCCGCGGCGAGCTTGTCTAACGCGCGCCCGAAACGATCATCGGCCGCGCCCCCCAACAACAAGGGCACATCCGTCTCCATGAGGCGATCCGCGACCCGATACAGCGGCATCTTACCCATCAACAGGTCTCAGATCATGACAAAAAGCCGTTCCGCCGGAGAAATCCGGGTCCGCGCCGGGTCCCACACCAGCAGACGGTTCAAGAGGTCTATGAGTTCAATATGATCGGCCAGCGCACGAACAAGAGGAGCGAAACCGACGACGCGGCTTGTCGGTTCAGAAATCGTCATCATAGAGAAATACTTCGCCACAGCTATCCGGTATCTTTTTGCGAAATATCACGAATATTAGGTGTCGAAAAGCATTCCCCAAGAGATTCACGTGCTGAAAACCTGCCTGACGACGTCCGAGGGCAAGTGTTCGATCTCCAGAGTGCAAAAGGAGCGGATTAAGAAGGCCCGACGACAGCGTAAAACATGGCAGCGGCGGGCAGCCCGGCGCAAAGACAGGCGCCCAAAACCAAAAGAAAGCCTATCGCAAGGCGGCGCACTACCAGTTCCACCCGTGTATAGTTCCCAGGAATGTGCCGTCTGCACATTCACTGGCCCGGACAATCGGCCCTCACAGGACGCATCGCGTAACGGCACACGGGCTAGAGTTAGTGGGCAGTCGCCGCGGCGTTTCGATAGAAACATGCCAAAGTACGGGTTTTGCCGAAACTATAAAATAACCTCGGACGAGTTGGTGGGCGTTTGCGGCGAATTTATTTGACCGCACCCGTCATGTGAGAATCGATCGAGTTCGCATAGTGGCGCTGCTTTTTGCTAAATTGCCGTGACCACCGCACAACAAAGGGGGAGAGGGTCGGCGCCCAATACCACATGACGGGCACCGGAGGAATGACTTTTTGTGGGGTATTGACCGGGAGATCCGCGTCGCACTGGCTCCATCGGGTGGTTTTGTCGGGCACGGGGGGCACGCCCGTGATTTCGCTCAAGACCGTGACGAGATCGCCCGAGGGACGGCGGATACGGCCCATCCAGACCCCTGGTTTGGCCGCCCGCGTCGCATACGGGACGATCATCCAGTCCTCCAAGAGTCCGGTCTCCCATTGGCGGCGATGTTTCCAGAGAACCAAGACCACTAAGGAAAATATCACCCCCACTATCGGACCTAAGCCGATCGTGAAGATAAATTGAGATGTTTGACCGACGGTTTGGCCCCATACATGAGCAAACGCCTTTTGCGCGCCAAACAACACGACGAGGAGCAAGGCGATCGCATACAGAACAAAGATACCCAAGAGACCCACCATAAAGCCAAAGCCGGCGGCCCCAAACACCGAATCCGTCATCCACCGCCCAATGCCCCAATGAGGTCCCGTGCCACCAAACGGCCATGGACTGCGTTCGCGCACAATACGAAAAGTCCGGTGCAAAGTCCAGATCACAGGACCCGCCAACAGGACTATGATCCCTGCCCAAACGATTGCCGACACAACAGGCTCGCTCATTATTCTACCCTCCATATTTGAAGCCGGATGTTGTGGGAAAACCCGTCGTAATGTCATGGAGCCAGGACGACACGGGCAACGTCCACGGAGCGGTGGCTAGGGCATAACGTCCGATGAAAATGCTGGAGGCATAACTAGCCATAGGCTGCTCGGCACCAAGTTGAGTTAGACCCTTAGCCAGGATACCATTTAATGCGCCAAAGCCAAAATTTCCATCTCTGCGGTTATCGCTTTCCGAATTAGCTACATCGGAATGAAGAGATCCAACGACTGCCCGAGTCGACCAAAGCCGAGCCGTTCGTAAAAGGGGATGAGGTGGACAGTCTTGGCTTGGACTAGCACTCCAGCTAATCCGATGTCCGCCTGGAGACGTTCGGCGCGCTTCAGAGCATCAGCCACTAAAGCGGAGCCGATTCCTTGCCCTTGAATGGTCGTCGAGATCCCTAATCGTCCCAATAAGGCGACTGGAACTAAGGGATATTTGGGATACAATTTAATCCATTGCGTCGGCAGGTGACTAGTTCTATCGTCGCAGCTGATAGGGTATAAAATCCGATCACCTCTAAAGGCTGTATCTCATCGATTAACACGTACACGACAGATACGCCACGTTTCATGTTCCAGAGGAAAACGACGCGCGATGATGCTATCTCGTCGCAATTTTTCCATGCGATACGTCGCTGGCATAGGTGACTAATCCGACTCAATCATTTCGTCGTGACGTCTCATCGCGTCACCCAGAGCTTGCGGGGAACGCGCAGTTTGATCCAGCAGCATTTCGGTAAATTGTCGGCTCACCATCTCGCTCAGTTGGATGTGATGATGCCGCGCCAAGAGGTCTTGGCATGATGTTTGACGGCTACGAGCACAAAATCCGAAAGACTCAAACCTTCCATAGCGGCCGCTGTTTCGATCAACTGCTTATCTTCGGGCCGAAGACGAGCTTCTAAACGGGCCGTCCGGTTGGCGATGTTGGATGATAAAGAATCAAAGAGTGATTTTATGATTTACCTGGTACACTACAAAAATTTAGAAAAAGTTCCCATTTCTTAAGGGATAAATAATGTGTTTTGTTGAATTGATTTTAGTCTCAAAAATTCGGTCATCTCCTGGTCGACATACCATCCTCTCAATTGGTACAAAGCAAAAACACAAGCACCTATGTGAGGTGCCTGTGTTTTTAGGGCATCGGCCTTACTTTAAAATATTTCAGGATCCGGTTTTACTATACGTAGGGGTCTGATCCACTGGGCTGATGTCTTCGAGCGACCGACCAGACGGTTCGGGTAATAATAAGGTCAGCAAAACCCCAACGATGGCAAACACGAAGGTTATCGTCAACGTTCCGTTAAGGCCCAACGCTTTCACCAATAAGGGGAAGGCAAACACTCCAATAAACGCCCCGAATTTTGCGACGCCTGCCGAGAAACCATGTCCTGTGGCCCGGACACTGGTGGGATAGACTTCGGCGGACAAGACAAAGGTCGTGGTGTTCGGGCCAAATTCGGCAAAGAAATAGCTGATCCCAAAGATCAGAAGGAACGGAAGAATATCATGCGTCAAGTTGGGTACAATACCGATGACTCCAAACGCCGCACCCATGATTAAGAATCCCAACCATTGCAAGCGGCGATGGCCAATCTTGTCAATCGTCATAAAGGCTAAGATATAACCGGGTACAGCCGCCACGGCAAAGATGATAAGGGACCAGGCAATACTCGTCACATCCGTCGCATGAGGAGCTACACTTTTAATCACCAACGGAAGCGATATCGAGTTTCCGTAGTAGGCGTAGTCAAACAACGCCCAACTACCTGCGGTACCCAACAGCAAGCGCCAATATCGTCCTTGCGATAACATCTCCTTCAACGACAACTTACGTGTGGGTTCCTTTTCATCGACAATGCCGACTTCGTTGCCTGCGAAATTCTTGAGTCCCAAGGCGGCCTGTTTGTCCGCACCGCGCACTTGGGCTAAATACCGGGGCGATTCGGGCATCCGCCGACGCAAGAGAATGACAGCCGTAGCGGGAATAGCGCCTAAGCCCAACATTAAGCGCCATGCAATATCCGGGTTAATACCTGAACTCAAAAGGGTTAGGGCCACAATCGGTCCCGTAATCAAGCCGAGAGCCTGCATTGAGAACACCAAGCTGACTAATTTGCCGCGGTCTTTGGTGTTAGCAAATTCACTCATTAAAACGGCCGACATCGGATAGTCGCCACCGATACCCAGCCCCATGATAAACCGGAATATCAGAAGCCAAAGCACGTTGGGAGAAAAGGCGGACAAAATAGCACCAATGGCCATAATCGCCGCTTCTAACCCATAAATTGACTTGCGGCCAAAGACGTCGGCTAATCGCCCAAAAATAAACGCCCCGGCAAATGCGGCAATTAGGGCGGTCGATCCCAGCAATCCAATCATGGCCGATGAGGGATGCCACTGCGCTTTAATCAGGACAAGAGCCGCACCAATAATAAAGAGGTCGTAGGCGTCTGTAAAAAACCCCATCCCAGCGGTCAGTACGGCACGCAAATGGAATAGACCTAAAGGCGCTTCATTTAATGTTTGTGTTACCGTTTTTGATGACATAAAGTCCTCCTCAAAAGAGTTTGACGATCCATTGGAGTGTGAGAACCATCTACACGTGATAAGAGCTGG
This sequence comes from Sulfobacillus sp. hq2, assembly GCF_002903155.1. Lineage (NCBI taxonomy): Bacteria > Bacillati > Bacillota > Clostridia > Eubacteriales > Clostridiales Family XVII. Incertae Sedis > Sulfobacillus > Sulfobacillus sp. hq2. The sequence goes on from NZ_NWUL01000011.1 coordinate 10,292, forward strand.
AAACAAAATTCATTATGCGAGGAGGGAATTAAGACCCTAAGAAGGTTATGTGAAGAAAAGGTTAAGATCAAGTTAGTGTTTTGTGGCCTAAAACTCTTGAGGCGTATCCAAGAGTTTATTTAAAATCCGCTGCAAATCCGTTTGGTCTGCTTGAGGAAGCGTTTCGAGAACCTGGGCTAGTGCTTGCACCCGAGTTTGATGCCACTCTTGCCAAGCTGATGTTCCTAGGGGCGTCACCGTAATAGAGACACGGCGTTGATCGTTGGGCGAACGTAAGCGCGTGACGTAGCCTGAGCGTTCGAGCCGCTGTGTGGTAATGCTCATGGCCGAAACACTGACACCCCAAAACGCGGCTAACGCAGAAACCGACAGCGGGCCGCACCGGCTCAGGTGCTTGAGTAACCGATATTGTTCCGAGGTAATGTCCGTCTGAATGGTTTTGGACCGCATACGCCACCGGCGCCATAGTTCCCACAGCATTTCAACCGACCGTTCTGAATCTGCCTGAGGTGAGATTGACGTTGTCATGTATTTGATAATACCATCAAACTATTAACCCATAAAAGTATTTAGTGAAAGCGAGGAAAGCCCTATGGGGATGCATTCGGGTATGGGATGGGGTGGCGGAGGACCTTTACATTCCGTTTGGGAACAAAGAAAGTCCTTACAATATTTAAAAAGTGGGGGGCGGCCAAGTAAGGAAACCGTTCAGCGTTTATGGAAGGTCCTAAAACCGCACCATAGGCTGCTGGCGTTAGCCATGACGTTGACGACCTTAGGCGTGGTTTTAGCCCTAGTTCCGCCCTTGATTATTCGTGCGATTATCGATAACGCCATCGCCCACCGTCACCTAACCCTCCTGATGTGGTTAGCCGCCGCCTTGTTGCTTTTCCCTGCGGTCAAAGCACTCGTATCCGTGGCCCAAAACTATCTCAACACAGTTGTCTCCCAAAGCGTTATCCACGATTTGCGCACAGCCCTTTACGAACACGGCCAGCACTTGGGCATCGACTTCTTTACCCATACCCCCAGCGGGGAGATCCACTCCCGTTTAATTAACGATCTCAATGCCGTGCAGCAAGTCCTTAGCCGCACATTAACCGGCCTGTTTGTCAATGGCTTAACGGTACTCCTCACCTTGAGCATGATGTTTTTCCTTAATTGGCGACTCGCCCTAGTTTCTGCCATCATCCTCCCCGTCTTCGCCTTGCCTGTCGTCAGTTACGGCCAAAAAACGTATACCGCGATCACCACCGCTCAAAATCGGCTCGCCGAGTTGACAGCCCACCTGGAAGAAACACTGAGTCTTTCTGGCATCGTGGTGGTGAAAAGTTTCGGGACCCGCGCGCGAGAAGCGCAGCACTTTCGTTCCCTGAGTGAAAAGGTCAAGCAAGCCCAAATCCAGCAAAATCTCGTGGGCCAATGGCTATCATTCGTGGTGCAAGCCTTGTCCGCTGTCGGTCCAGCTCTGTTGTATGGATATGGCGGCTACTTAGTCATCGCGGGACAAACCCAATTGGGGACCATTGTGGCCTTCGCTACGTATTTAACCCAGCTCTTTAATCCAGCGTCGTCCTTAGCCGGATCCAACACTACGTTAATCGGAGGGCTTGCCTTATTTGACCGGATTTTTCAGTTTCTCGATTTACCCATTTCCGTCCCTGAGCCGCTTACCTCGGCGCCCGCCCCAGGACCAACCCCGTCTTCGCCCATTCGCATTCACTTCGAACACGTCTCTTTTTCCTATCCGAAGGGCGAAGAGGTATTGCACGATATTACCTTCACCGCCCGCGGCGGACACTTGACCGCATTAGTCGGGCCCAGCGGCGCCGGCAAAACAACCTTGTTGTCCTTAGCCGCACGCTTTTATGATCCCACAGCAGGCCATGTCCTATTAGAAAACACACCCTTGACCCATTTCAACGAAGACACGCTGCGCCAAACGATCGCCGTAGTCACGCAAGATTTGTTCTTGTTTCATACCACCTTGGAACAGAACATTCGTTATGGCCAACCCACCGCATCCGAAAGCGAGCTCATGGAGGCTGTCCAAGCGGCACAGTTAGAAGATCTCGTCGCGCAGTTACCCCAAGGTCTTCAAACGGTGGTCGGAGAGCGCGGGTACCGGTTATCGGGCGGAGAAAAACAGCGCGTGGCCATTGCCCGCGCTATTTTACAAAATCCTCGCGTTCTGTTGCTAGACGAAGCCACAAGCTCTTTAGATTCCCATGCCGAACGGCTGATTCAAGACGCGCTCGCCCGCCTCTTTCACGGCCGGACGGTCATTGCTATTGCCCATCGTCTGTCAACCATTTTGGCCGCTGACCAAATTATTGTCGTGCAGAACGGTCAAATCGTCGACCAAGGACGTCACTTAGAGCTGTTAGCCCGTAACGGGCTGTACGCCCATCTCTATCACGAACAATTCGACGCTGCGGACGTCTCCACCGTTACTGCGCCTGAGCACTCCATAAACGGCATAATTCCACCAGTAATGCTGCCCCATAACCCGTAGCGCCCGCTCCGTCTTGTCCACTAAACGCCAAACCCGCGATATCCAAATGCGCCCACGGTGTCTCCTTGGCAAAGTGTCCAATAAAGAGACCGGCGGAAACAGTACCCGCTGGACGCCCTCCGCTATTCTTGAGATCCGCAATCGTGCTGTCATTCAGGTGCGCATACTCGGGATCATGAGGCAATTCCCAGACCGGTTCTTCCATCTGGTCGCCGGCTTGCGCGACCAACTGTCCCAACGATGCATCGTTGGTGATAAGCGCGGCGCGAATGCCGCCCAACGCCACCACGTTCGCCCCCGTTAATGTCGCGATATCGACGACCGCGGCCGCGCCGTTTTGGCGAGCAAATGTGAGTGCATCGGCTAGAACCAAGCGGCCTTCCGCATCCGTAGAAATAATCTCCACGCGCGTGTTATCAAGCATCGTCAACACATCCCCTGGCCGGTAGGCGCCGCCACCGGGGAGATTTTCTGCCAAAGGCGCTAACGCCATCAGGTTTATGGGCAGGGCGAGATCTGCTACGACGCGTAACGCGGCCATCACCGCGGCCGATCCAGCCATGTCGCCTTTTAAGCGCCCCATGCCTTCGGCGGGTTTTAACGAAATGCCCCCGCTGTCAAAGGTAATGCCCTTGCCAACAAGCGCTAGCCAAGGCCCCTCACCATTCCCGTGGTACCGCCCTTCAAGCAGTACAGGAGGCCGGGTGCTGCCTGAGCCCACCGCCAATATGCCCCCAGCGCCCATTTCGAACAAATCCTGCTCATGATACGCATGAAACGTCACTGAGCTCGGGGCGTCTTTTTGATATTCCAGAGCTAAATCTTCTGGGGACTTTTCATTAGGCGGCATGTTGACCCAGTCCCGAGTTAATGACTGGGCTTGCGCAATGCGAACCAGGCGCACGAGCCCTGACTCTTGATCCTCTCCGGCCACCACCGTGACACTCTGAACTGGTGCTGCGGATTTCAGGCCCACGTAACGGTAAAACCCTTGCTCCAATCCGGTAATAACCGAGGGCAGCGACTCCCTCGCCATGCCTTTAATCCAGACACCAACGCTCTGTGCTCCCATTTTCGCCGCGTTTTGCGCAGCCTCACGGTACACTTTCTGTCGCAGTTGACGAACAGGCGCAGCATGCACGACTAGCACGAGATGAGAGTTCAGGTGCATCGTAAGAAACGAACCTTCCGGGATAGAGGGAAGGGCTTCCTCCTCCAAAACCGTTTCCTTTATGTATAAAGGCCAGAGCTCGTGCGGCACGATCCAAGCCTGGGGTTGAACTTCTGGGATATGCGTAGTCACGGTCCATTGCCTCATCATTCAGTCACCTCATGGTATGGGATGTCCAGGGAGGATTGCTAGGCAAAAATCCTGGGGTACTTTTCATCTTACCGCATTGCTTGGCAATATGACGCATAGGCACCAGCACAATGTTTTGGGCCGTTTTCAGAATCCAAAAAAATTTATGGACAGACCAATGTGTATATTGTATATTACCCTCTAATCTAAACAAACCAGAAGGAGGGTGGCTATGCACAAATCGGCTTCCTGGCGTATCACGGCTATTGGTCTTATCGGAATTCTTGCGTCTGGTTGCGGTGCGACCTCATCGGCTTCCCACTCTGCAACCCCGGCTAATGGCGGTACCGCTGTTATCGCATTAGCTCCCCAAACCTCGCCAAACTGGTTTTTTCCCGTGCGCGCGGTTGGTTATGGTTCGGATGTCAATATGCAGCTCGAAGGACTCATGTACAAACCGCTCCTTGATATTACGCCGAGCGATGGGATCAACTTCGCGCATTCGTTAGTGTCATCGATTGACGTGTCCTCCAACGACACCGTCTTTACTCTGCATCTTAATTCGCGTTACCGCTGGTCAAACAATACTCCCATCACCGCACAAGATGTCGTTTTCGCCTGGAAGATCATTGATACGACCAGTTCCTCAGCGCCGAATCTTCCATGGATTCATGCCGGCAGTGGCGTGGGTGGGGTGCCTACCCTTTGGAAAAGTGTCGTCGCGCTAAATCCCCAAACCGTCGTGGTCACCCTGAAAAGCCCTTCCAATCCGGTGTGGTTTGAACACAATGGGCTGGCTCCCATTACGCCCGTGCCGGAAGCGGTGTGGAATAAATATCCCCAAAACTTTATGCAGGAATTGGCCTATATCAAATCGGTGGCCAATTCGCCCACCGCAGCGCCCTACCATATCGTCGACGGCCCGTATCAATTTGCCAGCATGCAAGCCAACAACGACTGGGTATTTGTACCCAATCCGCATTACGGCGGACACCCTTCCTCGTTATCCAAAGTCATCTTTCAGTATGAAACCTCCCCGCAAGCCGAATTTGAGGGATTAAAGACGGGGACAATCACATTAGGATACTTACCTTCATCGTTGTGGAGCTCCCGACAAGAGCTGACCCACGATGTCCTCAATACCGCCTATCTCTTTGGATTCGACTACTTGCAGCCGAACTTGAATCCGAATGCCCCAGGTGGACTCGGTGTCGCCTTCAATCAGCGCTATGTCCGTGAAGCGCTCGAAATGGGGATTAATCAAGAAGGCATCATTAAGGCTTTTTACCATGGTCACGGGGTTGTCGAGGACAGCCCAATCCCTGCTAAACCACCAACAAAATTCTATGACTCCGCCCTCAGCCATCCGCTTTACCCCTATAATCCTGAGCAGGGCAAAAAGCTCTTGGAAGCCCACGGTTGGCGACTGGTCAATGGGGTGATGACTAAAGGCTCGACCCAACTCCGATTTACACTGACGTACGTCAGTGGGAGCAATACCGACGCTGACATCGTGCAGCTTATTAAGAGCACATGGGCCAAAGAAGGCATTGCTGTCACCCTCACACCACAACCCTTTGATCAGATTATTGCGCAGGCTAATCAAACCGATCCGACCAAGTGGAATATGGTGTGGTGGGGCGGAGGCTGGACTTATGAGCCCGATTTCTATCCGACAGGCGGAGGGTTATTTAAGTCGGGAGCGGGTGCTAATTTTGGCGGATACTCCAGTTCCGAAATGAACCAACTCATTGCCGAAACGTATGCCCCAGGCTCTGCTGCACAATCCCAAAGCCGACTGGATGCCTATCAAGCGTGGGCCGCGAAAGACTTGCCCGTCTTGTGGATGCCGTGGACTCCCGCCTTTAACGTCCATGCCGTGAATTTACATGGGACGGTCAAGACCTTCAACCCGGTCTCCGACTTGTTGTCTCCGAATTATTGGACTTTGTCCCAATAGGGAGACCGTCCTATTCATGTCCCTAATTCCTGCCAATAAGTGGCAGGAATTTTTTTGCAGACACGCTTTATGCCAGCTACGGGCTAAGCGCTAATTGGGGCTAAAGAGAGTCTCGCCTTGTGAAAGTCTGAACATTGCGTGCCCCTTGCTTCTTTGCCACGAGGCCCTAAAAATATTATATGCTGTTCCCAATGGGGTGGAAAAGCATTGTCCAAGAACAAGATGGTACGGCCGTTTCTCAAGTGGGCGGGAGGGAAGCGGCAGTTGTTGCCGGAGCTCCGGCGCTATTATCCAAAGAACTTTCACCGCTATTATGAACCGTTTGTGGGAGCCGGGGCTGTGCTCTTTGATCTTCAGCCATTACAGGCCGTTGTCAACGACATGAATAGCGAACTCATCAACACCTACCGCGTAGTGGCGAATGACGTCGAAGCCCTCATTGCTAACATGGCCAAGCATCACAACGACAAGGAATATTACTACCAATTAAGAGGCCTCGACCGGACTGCGCAATATCGGGAGTTAACCGACGTCGAACGAGCATCCCGCATCATTTTCCTGAACAAGACATGTTTTAACGGTCTTTTTAGGGTCAATAGCCACGGGCATTTTAATGTGCCATTTGGACACTACAAGAATCCAACTATTATCGATGAGACCGCATTGCGGGCGACTAGCCAGTACCTGTCCTCAAACGGCATCTCATTAACGAATATGGATTTTGAACAGGCTCTACAAGGTGCCACAAAAGGAGATTTTGTGTATCTTGACCCGCCTTATGATCCCATTTCAGATACCGCATCTTTCACGGCATATGATCGCGGAGGGTTCGACCGCAACCAGCAGATTCGACTCAAATCGGTGTTTGATGATCTCAACCGCCGAGGCTGTCACGTGCTGCTAAGCAATTCAGCGACCGCCTTTATTAAAGACTTATATCGCGACTATCCCATGCAGATTATTGGTGCAAACCGGGCTATCAATTCCGATGCAAAGCATCGGGGCAAGATCGATGAAGTGCTCGTGATGAACTATGATACCTCAGCGAACGCTGTTGGTTCTAGACTCTGACGCGGCCATTTGGTAATTGTATGGCCTGACCACCAATAGCCATTCATCACGAAATTTCGGACACTGGTGTTTCGTAAAAGAGAGTGCAGGGTTAGGTCTCATCAGTGAGCCAGATAGTCTCTACAAGTTTTAGCGCAGGAGTAGCCATCATGCTATAATCGAAAGACATAGTCGTGAAAGGTGGGTCGATCATGCGCATATCACCATGGGCGAATCCGACCTTTCGTATCACGCCCCCCTAAAATCCTCTTACTGAAATAGAAACCTATCTATCATAATGAGGGGATTGCTATGTCTATTAGGCAATATCCCCAGTTCTTGCGCTACTGGATTGGTGACACCGCGTCCTTATGGGCTGGCAATGCTTTTCAAGTCGCCCTCTATTGGACCTTGGCGTCTTATGCCCACGTTGCCCAAGAACTGGGTTGGCTAAGCTTTTTCTCGACAGCTCCCGTTTTAGGCGGCGGCCCTATCGTGGCTGGGTTATTTCAGCGCTTTGGCATTCGTCGTGTGATGGTTGCGGACTTTTGGATGCGCTCTGGCGTATACGCGGCTCTTGCGTTTTGGCTCACCTTGCATGGTTTCAGGCATCTTTGGTTTATTGATGGGGCAAGCGCCCTATGGGGTCTGACCTTTATTGCCAATACTAGTGGTGGGCCTAGCTTATGGCCACGCCTATTACCTGAAACAAACCTGCCGCTCGCCATGAAGTTAGAGCAAACAGGATGGAATATCTCAGCGGTAGGCGGCTCACTTACGGGTGGGTTGCTAGCTATGGTGTTCCCACTAAAAACGCTGGCCTTGATTGTTAGTGGGATCTTTTTTCTGGCGGGTCTGAATCTTGCGGTACTCTTTCTCCCTCCCCAAGGTGCTCCCCAAGCCATTCACGAAGCGCACGCCTCCTTTCGGCCATGGTCACTGGTGCGGTCCGATATGCGCCTTTGGGCCCCACTGCTCGTATTTTGGCTAAGCAATTTCGGGGAGGGCGACTTGACGGTGGTGCAACCAATTATGGTGCACAAATGGCATGCGCCGGCATTGGCTTATGCTCTGTTGGAAAGCTTGGGTGCCCTAATGGGAACGGTGGGGACGTGGTTTTGGCCTCGTCGCCGTTCCACACGTCCTCTTTTAACTAGGCTATGGCTGATGCAAACCGTGGCGGGACTTGCTCTGGCCGGCTATGGATCGGCATCAGGCACCCGTTGTGGGCGTTTGTGGGGATCACTGTCAACGCGGCGATGGCTGGAGGAACCAGTATCTTTGTCATGCAGTTGCGGTTCGGTGCGATACCCGAAGAGCACCGCGCGGTGGTCCTTACGCACATCCGGACCCTTCTTCAAGCCGCCGGACCTCTTGGTGCTTTGGCGGCCGGGCAATGGCTCGCGCATCACACCTTAGGCCCCGCGATCGGTGGGGCTGTTCTCATCTCTGTTGTTCCCAGTATGGGACTGTTAGGAGCCACGTGGTGGCGGACAATCGGTTAAGTTTTTGCTGAAGGTATCGCCCTCGTTAGGACGCTAACGAGGGCATCTGTTCGTTCCTAAGCCATCGGCTGCAAAAAAGGGGCAACAACAGCGGTACAAAGAACGTAGACCTTGCCAAAAAACCATAGGTGTTATCAACACCCCAATGCCTGTGTTTAGACTCCCTTATGGCTCTTTTGGGTAGGCTCGGTGTCAGCGCGAAAATAGGCAAGAAGAGCAATCGGGGCCACCGCCACAGCGGTCGCCAATATTCCTAGGCAGATACGGCTCAGATTAATTGAGGCGGGTGGCGCTAACAAGACGACATGGCCTAATAAATAGGACAGCAAACTATGATGGTAATACCGCCAAATAGTCCGGCTCATGGTCGCTAAGGATAAGAGCGCGGCACCGATAAATGTCCCAATTTGCAAGACTTTTGGCCACTTCATCCACCAATGTGCCGCAAGCCACGAAGCAGGAGCCAAAAGAAACAAAAAGTATCGGCCTTGCAAGAAGTAGAACCCGGTTAAGACATTATACTCTCCTTGCATGAGCCACAGCATCGTAAAGCCGGCGCTGATCCAGACCAGGGCTAAAGCCCAGCCCCGCTGTCCCCTTCCCGCAAGCACTCCGCCCAATAGAATCCATATCACTATGGTCCCGAGAACAAGGCGAAACCACGAAATGGAGATCCAAGGTTGCCACCATGGACAATCCATACCAAAAAACAGCTGAGTCACCATCATATCCATCTGAAAGGAACGACTCAATAGCTCATGGCGAACCACAAATCCCCACGTGCGAGGATTGCTCCCGGCACTCTGATAAGTTAAGGGGGGAACCAGGGCGTGGTAGCGGTGAAGCATCAGCGCAAACCAAGGCCAAGCCACCAAAAGGGCCGTAGCGCCGGCCAATCCAAACCATGCTCCCCGCACGCGCCACGAAGCCTGCTTGCGCCATACGCTGCTTAACACAAAGGGAAGGGAGAGGGCTAAAGCGAGGTAGGCTTCTTCCTTGGTCCAGATAACCATTCCAGCTAACAATCCCAGTGCGACAGCCCCCTTCCACGAGATAAACCGCAGGGGATTCTGCATCGCGGCCAGCGATGCGCCAAATACCGCCATACTGGCACCGTCCATGACCACGTCATTGTTCACGACACCCCCTAGCATGCCAACGGTAGGAATCGCAAGCACTGCGGTGGCCAAAAACATGAGACGTAAAACGCTTTGACGAACCACAGAGCTTAGCACCTGATTCCATACAACGCCCAATACCGCAAGCCACAAAGCGCTGACCGCCCGTGCCATATACGCCGCGTTAAACACATTGCGCAGGCCTAATAACCGAAGCCCCCGTGCAATGAGGTCATAATAGAGGGGAGGATAAATCTCCACGTAATTTTGTGTGCCCATCGTTGGCGCTTGAGGGCTCGCGCTCGCGTGCGCCACCGCCCGAAAAATCTTGGCCGTTTCATAAGGTGTCCAAGAAAACCACGCGGCCGGATCCTGCAGTACCCGGGCACGCTGGGACAACGTCACCGCCATGTTTTCTGCGGACGAGGGGCTATACAGCCAAGGACTTTGTCCCGCGGGAACAATGTCTTGCCGCGGCGGAAACACATGATGTTCCATGTACTGGACATAAGCAAACTGTGCCGGCTCATCAGGCCCTTGCCACAAGGGCATCAGACCCATCCATATCAGCCCCAGGCTGAGGAAAAACGCAAACACCATGAATTGTTCTCGTCCTCGTACTTTGTGCATCGCGCCTCCTCGGGCATCTGACAACACCATACCCCTTTATCCTTTGAGGCTGCGCAGCCTTTGTGGAACCGACCGCACACTCCCTGAAGTCTCCAAGTATTGCGCATCGCCATTCACGGCCCACACATCATAATGGGCGCCAGACACATTCTTCGCCGCTAAAATCCCCGTCATCATGGCATGATCCTGATTATTGTAACGATGCATGCCATTGCGGCCGGCGACGTGGACATTGGGCAGGTGTGACGCCAGAAAGTGGCGTATGGTCCTGAGGTGGTTCTCATAAGCGTCGTCATAGACGGGGTAAGCCTTGGGGACACGAATCACCGTTCCGTCAAGACAGCGTGCTTGCCCCAAAAGACCGGTTGCGCGGGCTTCTTGTTCGGCTAAATTCAATAACGCCGCGTCCGTCATGGTCCACAATTTATCGCCCGCAAAGCAAAAATACTCCATGCCTATACCGGTCTTAGATGCATCAGGGACCATAGCCGGACTCCAGTTTTTGAAGTTTTGAATGCGCCCGACTTTAAGGTCGGGATCATGGATGTAAATCCATTGGTCGGGAAAAAGATGGGGCGCATCAATAATAAGCCCTACCGTCAAAAAATCTCGGTACTGCAGCGATTCCGCCGCGTTGATGACTTCTTCTGGCGCCTTGGGGTGCAAGGCGCGCACGAAAGAGCGCAGCGGCATTGATGAAATCACGTGATGGACGGCACTGACATGATGGGGTGTTTCGATTTGCACGACGCCACGCCCCTTTTCCCAGATAATGCGATCGACTTTGGCCCCCATGACCACATGCCCGCCTTGCTCACGAATGCGCTCAGCGACTTTTTCCCATAACATGCCAGGCCCTAAGCGCGGGTAGAAAAAAGCGTTCGTTAACGTTTTAACAACGCCGTTAGCCGATTGTCTGCCAGGCCAAAGAGCCGCCTGCACCGCACGCCCTAAACTGAGTCCTTGAATGCGTTGTACGGCCCAGTCCGCGCTTATCTCTTGGCAGGGCATTCCCCACACTTTCTCCGTGTAGGTTTTAAAGAACATTTGATACAACTGTCGACCAAAGTGGTTGATGACCCACTCTTCAAAATTCGTGACAGGTGTGATCGGTTGGATTTGCGCTCCGGCAAAACTGGCCAAACACTGCACCGTCTTGAGCATTCCCATATTGCGAAAGGCATTAGAAGCTTTCAGCGGGTAGTCATAAAATTTTCCTTGGTAGTAAATGCGGGACAACCGCTGCCGCCTTAACAGATCGTCACCTAGCACGTCTTTCCAATAGGTTTCCATGGCCAAGTTCTTGGAAAAAAAGCGGTGGCCACCAATATCAAATCGGTAGCCTTTATACTCAACGGTTCGCGAAATCCCCCCGACATGATGCGCATCTTGCTCGTAGACGATGACCTGATGCCCCTGTTGGACCGCTTCATAGCCTGCCGCGAGGCCCGCAGGTCCTGCTCCGATGACAACAACGTCCATGACCCTGTCCTTTCGCACTGTCTCGGAGAGTATAATGACCCAGAAATTGCTGAGTTATCCACACATTGTGCACATCATCATGCATTGCGAGCCGTTTAACCCAATCTTAATCCCATCCTCTCCTGACATTAATGTCGGTACGGTAGGATTAATTGCCGTCTCATATGCGATATCACAAGGAGGATGGAGCCTTTTGTGACCACAGGAGTTGCAATCCCTGAAGGACGGAACCCATGCCAAGTCTTTGCGCAAGAAGGATCTAACGTGCAACTCTATACCGCATTACAACCGATAAAAACGGTGAATTCCTTGGCTATCAGGGGATATGAAGTCTTATTGCGTGCTTTAGACCCCACCCACAACCGCTGGATATCGCCCTTTACACTGTTTAACACGTCGCATGTGACTGACGCCCTGGTGCTTGCGCATCACGCGCAACAGTTGTCGCGTCATTGCTATGGAGACATCCCTTTGTTTATTAATATTGAACCGGTAACATTGACACACCAGGATGCCTTGCCAAGCGCTTTAGTCGACATCGCGAAACAATGCTCGGAACGGATTGTCGTCGAAATTACCGAACGCTGGGTGAAATCTCAAGATTTAGCCTTATGGCGCCATAAGGCTCATACCTTGCGAGATCACGGTTTGGACATTGCACTCGACGATTGGACATGCACCGATGCGGGATTCGAACTCGTCACGGCGATCAAACCGCACTACGTTAAACTCACCCTCACCGATATCCAGCAGCACTTTTTCCATGATGGTCGCGTCCACTCGGGTATTTCATCTGTCCATGGATTGCTTTCACGACTGCAAGAGGCCCACACACAGATTATTATCGAAGGCATTGAAACTGATGCCCAATATGCTTGGCTCCAGCATTTTCACATTCCTTTCGCCCAAGGATATTGGTTGGGACGTCCAGTCATCCAGCCCTTGCCGATGATCCCCCAAGGAGGTGCCTAAATGAGCCGTCCGCAATTGCTGGATCCTTTGCAGGACCTTGATACGTCGCCCGTCACGCGTCAACATTGGCGCACCGTTATCACCACAGGCATGGGATTTTTTACGGACGCCTATGACCTCTTCGTGATTGGCACGGTGACGGTGCTGTTGCAATCTCTATGGCACATAACGACTTGGCAATTATCACTCATGAACAGCGTCTCACTGTTATCAGCTGCTACCGGCTCGGTCCTCTTCGGTTCGATAATGGACCGCCTAGGCCGCCGCAAAATTTATGGGTTAGAAGCACTCTTAATGATTGGCGGGTCCCTACTCTCAGCACTCTCTCCGAATTACGCTTGGCTTATCGTATCCCGGTTCATTGTAGGCATCGGTATTGGGGGGGATTATCCTGCTAGTGCTGTTATTGTCAGTGAGTTTGCCACCAAAAGCAACCGAGGACGCTTAGTGACTTACGTCTTTGCAATGCAAGGAATCGGATTAGTGGCTGGACCCTTAGTGAGCCTCATTGGTCTAGATGCTCATTGTCCCGCTCCTATCCTTTGGCGCCTTCTGCTCGCCCAAGGCGCCATTCCAGCCGCTTTCGCCCTCTATTTTCGTCGGCAAATGCCTGAGACCCCCCGCTTTATGTTGCACGTCAAACACGATCCGCTCCAAACACGCCAAATCATTCATACCGTGACCGGCCAGACGGTAGACGTCAGGACGTTTTTACACACCCCGCACACAGGGATGTTACGGCAACAGCCTTTTCTTCGACGGCTTATCGCAACATCATTGGCTTGGTTTTTTCTTGACGCTATTTTCTACGGATTAAGTATTTCATCTCATGTTGTGTTGCATCACTTTGTTCCCCATGCGTCGTTGGAGACAACGACAAGAGATGCGCTCATCATTTTCGTTGTGTCTGCGTTGCCAGGATATTATGGGGCGGCCGCCAAAATGGATCAGTGGGGACGCCGAAAAATCCAGTGGGTGGGTTTTGGAGCCCTGGCCATCATTTATGGCCTCATTGCCGTTTTTGACCATCGAATGATGGATGCCTGGGGCCTTCTCCTACTGTATGGTTTAGGGTATTTCTTTATCGAACTCGGTCCCAATACCACAACCTTTTTATACCCTTCTGAAATTTTTCCTACCCACCTGCGCGGTCGTGGGCATGGCTTAGCTGCGGCCGCAGGCAAGGTGGGGGCCTTTGTGGCGACTTTTTGCCTTCCGCTCGTGGCCCAAACCTACGGAGTGGCCTGGGTGTTTTTCTTGCTGTCACTTGCGGCCGTATTCGGTATCATCGTCACGATTGCTTGGTTACCTGAACCGCGAAACCGAGCCTTGGAGGAACTTAATGGCTATTTGCAGACCGATTCGGTCCATCATACCTATAGTCGCATCATCGAGGCATTGCACGAAGACCAAGTGGAAGACGCGATTGTATCTGAGATGCTCACCCTTAGTGGATCGGAATTGGTAACCATTCATCACTTCGATGAAGACACGATGACGTTGGTGCCGACGCAGTGGAACGGATTGTATCGCCCAGACGATATGCTTGTCAAAGACGCCCTGACTCTTCCCTTATATCGAGATGACCAAGGGCGCGGTCTTAACGCGCCTCAACCGAACACCCTGACCCATTCCTTTACTCAAGCCATCATCGTGGTGGATAACGATCTCACGCGTTCGCAAGACAATGCGGCCCTGTCTCATGCCTTCCCCGCAATGCGGTCGATTGCCTCGTTTCCACTCCTCCATAGACACAGGCCCACTGGACTCATAACATTTTGGGACCGCGATGCCATGGCTTTTTCTGAAAAGCGCATCTCCCAATTGCGCATGTTTGTCCAAGTGGCCGCTATCGCCTTAGCTCAAGCGCAACAGTTTACCGCGATGCGCTATCTCGCGTTTACCGATGGCCTCACCCAATTACCCAACCGGATGGGGCTAGAGCGTGAAATCGAGCGCCGATTTGCACAAGCAAAGGCTTTCGCCTTTGTTATCATGGATCTCGATGGGTTTAAACAACACAACGATACATTTGGGCATCAAAGTGGCGATCAGGCGCTGCAGACGATAGCCACTCACCTTCGTAAGGCCATTGAGGCGGGGGATGCCGTAGCACGTTTGGGAGGCGATGAGTTCATCTTGCTGCTAGGGGGGGTGACGTCTGCGTCCGGTACCTACCGCAGATTTTTAGATATCGCTGGTGCCCTGCCCCTCGAGGCCTTCGGACTCGGCGTCAGCGCCGGCAGCTGCTTGTATCCAGAAGATGGCCAAACCTATCAAGACCTCTACCGCGTCGCCGATCGCCGTCTTTACGCAGCCAAGCAACAAGGCCGAGGACGCTTGATTACCGCGGATGACGCTTCAATGGAAAACCCGTCCCTTCCTAGCGGTCGTCGCCGTTAAAACACGCAACCGTTTTGGCTGCCTTGCCTTTACGATCTGGCCGCATAATTTCTCTTGCGAGCCATCCTCCCAACCCCCAATAGTAGCAAGGATTCAAAGATCATGGGTCCCGTCTTTGGACGGACACAAGCCGTTGTCTGAGAGCAAATTCTATCAGAGCCAATCCGTAGCGGCCTTCTTACCACGATGCAACAAAGCAGAAATATTACGTGGAACACATTCCCATTTCATCCGTATGATGGGGTACATAGGAGGGATGCGCCAGTGGCTAGTTTTTCTAACAACTTGCCGGTCGTGCCTTTTGGATCGCGAGTACTTCGGTTGCAGTCGCCTGCAATTGCCGGAACTGATGTGAAAGTTTTTCAACGCCTATACGATACCATGCTAGAACTTATGGATCCCCCTCAAGGCCCCATGGGCTCCCGCATTCCCATTACCGGGATCTTTGACCACAGTAGCCAACAAGCCGCGTACAATATCCAAAGTTATTTCGGAATTGCGGTCGATGGTGTTGTCGACCGGCAAACGTACCGCATTATGGGGCAGGATAATAGCGCCTATGGAGGTCCCGCATTTGGTTCGCGTTCATTAAGCATCGGCACGCATGGCGGAGACGTGAGGGTACTGCAAAACCGATTAAATTGCCTGCGTTACGCATCGATTAATAATCAGCCTGCCAATGGCATTTTTGGATCCTCGACAACACCCGCGGTTCTCGCGTTTCAAGGCGACAACATTGTTTATCGCCATTGGGACATATCATTCGATGGGTCAGTTGGTCCCAACACCTTTGATATCTTGTGGATTACATCTTTTACCGGCGGCCGCAATTTGGGAGAAGGGGACAACGGATTCGATACTGTGGGCCTCCAAGTCATTCTGCAAAATCTAGGCTTCTACCTTGGTCGCATTGATGGCTATTTTGGACGGGCTACGCGTGAGGCCGTGCGCGCGTTTCAAAAAGCGTTTGGCATAACTGTGGATGGCGTTGCCGGCTCAGAAACATTCTACGCGCTAGGACGTTCGAATCCGGTCTTTTGGTACTCGGCGGACCTTTATCCTCGCCAACGCATCGGCGATCTGCACACTATTCGAGAAATTTCATCGACGATAGATCCCATAAACGGTGACAAAAATCCCTATGGCGTCATATTAGCGCCGAATACGTTTGATGATACCCAAACCGTGCTCAAACACGGCGATGTGCTGGTTTCAAACATCAACAACGCCAAAGGCATCATCGGTCTAGGCAGCACCTTAGAACGCATTGTGCAGGGGAAACCTCACCGATTCTTCGCAGGAGCCATGGCACCTATTGCGATTGCGACATCAAATCTAGGAGCCACGTGGATCGCCGATTACGGATTTAATCCGAACGGGAGTCAGGGTCTTGTCCAAGTGATTTCGGCGAATGGTCTTCTATTTTCTGGAGGCGATATTCGTCGTGATCTATTTGCCGGTCCTTGGGGAATGCAGTTTAATTTTGGTGAATTCTATGGACTTCCCGCCGCATTCTTCTCTACCAATGTCCTTTCAGGCACCATCGATCGATTTACAGGCTTTCATCCGCCGAACTTTAATGAAGACTCCCTCACCGTACAAATCGGTTCCGGCTTTGCCCACGTTGGCACCACCATTAATACAGTGTATGGTCCCCAAGGCATGATATGGTTACCAATGGGCGATGCTCTCTACATTGCCGATGGAGCCAATGACAGTATCTCCGTGCTCGCCCCTGTCTCCACAGGTGAAAATGATATGGGATCAGGGCTTACGATTTATCAAGGACCTCCCCTCAACAAGCCGGCAGGGTTGGGGTTCAATCCCGAAAACGGTCACCTCATTGCGGTTAATCAAGGAGACAATCGAGCCATCGAAATCAATCCCCGAACAAGACGCCTTGTGTCATCTCGGACGTTGGATAAAACGCCTGTCAACCCCGTCACAGGCGCTGGCTCTGCCTTATTTGGGATTTATGTCGCCCTTGATGAAGACGGGGAACTGGCCTTATATTTCACCAATAACAATACCAATACGGTTAATGTTCTCACCCGTTAGCCAAGTTTCAATAGGTGAGCTCTCATCTCGTCGGTTACCTTCCGTGTAGCCATGATAATAAAGGAGTGCTTGGATCCAAGGCCCCGGGCAAATTCGGCCCGGGGCTACTGTCCAATAAGCCGTGCTTGACTGGGAAGCGAAAACCACAGTACGGAGACCTTGTCCCATGCAGTCTTCAGCTACCCCCTACTATGGACCAATAGATCACCCGGTCTGTGTCATCATGGTCCCACTTAGAGCCAAGCGTAACGTGTACAACCACGCCGAAATCTCAGCGCGCGAATCGTATTAGTATGAGTCTCAATACAGGACGTGTACTGGCCTTGAAAGCTAGTATATAACTATCCCAGCCCATCAGCATCGAAGTTTTGTCCTACGAGGTTTCTTGCGCGTCAATTAGATTTCAGGCTTTTCGAGGTCCTTTTGGCGCAATTAGAGATTTTTTGGGTGCGTTTTTAGCGATTCCCAACTTGACTATGTGAACTGCTCCCGCCCGCTTCGCTTAGAGCACTCATTAATCCTATGCTACCATGGAAGCCACGAAATCCCGGGGACGAGAGCGTATCAGATCCCATATCCGATAGGATTCTCTTGAGCTTCTTGAGGATCGCAGGGACATCCTCTTGTACGGTGTCCCAAACAATCTCGGGATCCACATGACCATAGTCGTGAACCACACGGTGGCGAATGCCCGTGATGGCTACCCAAGGAGCATCGGAATACCGAGTGGTCCATAGTCGATCGAAACGCCCCGCGGCTTCCCCCAAGACAGTAAGGTTCCTCAGAACCGCTTCAAATAACAATGTATCATCGACGAATTCGGCCAAGGTCCGATTTTAACAATACCGGAGGATTTTTTCGCATGCACCCACCATATCGACTAAGTATACAACCGAATTCTTTTCCGCCATTAGGCTTGGACCTCTGGTGGAAAAATCGACACCATCTGCTTTCGAACTTGGTCTCTAATCACGGGATGGATCTCCTGCAGGGTATGCATATCGACAGAGCGCCTTCGAATATCTCTGACAATCGATCTTGAATGCTTAGCAGACGAACAAAACCCACGCGCTGACCGGGCGCAAATCGAACTACCAGGTCGATATCGCTCTCCTCCCTAAAGTCGTTTCGGGTGGCCGAACCAAACACCGCCAACGAATCAATACGTTCCTGCTGACAGAACCGTAAAACATCCGGCAAATGCCGTTGAATCAATGGAGCAAGCACAGACCCACCCTCCTTTCCAATCTCGGATTATTATAGTCTGCCGCTTGCTCAGACATAGACCGCGCCGTATTTCTTCTTGATGCGCCTAATGCGTTTCCTTCCGAATTATATTAGCCACTTTCGTCGGTCCTCAAGGAAGAACAGGCTCACAAGAGATGATCCGACGCCTTCAGTTCGTTTGGGCATTTCCGTCTAGCCTTATTGACAAGTGCGCTGATTCAGCAATCGTGTGGTGGTGAATTCATAAGGAAAATCAAAAGAAGCAGTATAAATCTCTGTGCAAATTCTGGCCAAATCGCTCTCCTTTGGGTTCAGCAAAAGCGCTGATCACCTCGTAATTGGACAGCACCAGAAGTTTAGGCTAGGTTTCAGGAAGCCCCGTCCGCACGAAGTCCGCCCTGCGTGATTTGCGGCACACCCATTCGACCTTGCTCTTGCAGCAAGGCGTTGGCACATGGTGCATGGATTGCTGGCCAGTGCCCACAAGATTGATCGGGCCAACAATGCTAACAGCCAAAAAAAATAAAGTCGGCCGACAATAAAAAAAAACGCCGCGTATACGCAATACGCTGCGCCAAATTTTGGTGCGCCCGCCGGGATTTGAACCTGGGACCTCTTGATTCGTAGTCAAGCGCTCTATCCGCTGAGCTACGGGCGCACAACATTTAAATTATATCAAACTTTTGTCGATTCTGCAAGTGGCGGAGGGAGTGGGATTCGAACCCACGCTAGGCTTGAAAGCCTACTAACGGTTTAGCAAACCGCCCTCTTCGGCCAGCTTGAGTATCCCTCCGTGCGCAAGGGCTATAATATCATAATCAGACTAGGCATGGCAAGCCTGCAGAATCTGGTTTAAAAAGTGGCGGAGGGGACAGGACTCGAACCTGCAAGCCCGAAGGCGGTGGTTTTCAAGACCACTGCGTTACCAATTACGCTACCCCTCCAAAGACAAAGAATAGTGTACCCTAAAAATGCAGGGAAGAAAAGAGGGAGGCACTGGGAAACAGCACCTCGATCTTAGAGTTGTTCCATGCCGCCCATATAAGGACGCAGCACTTCAGGAATCTGAACATGGCCATTGGCCATTTGATAATTTTCTAAAATAGCCGCAATGGTGCGTCCCACGGCCAGAGCACTGCCATTGAGCGTATGAGCCAATTCCGTTTTTTTGCTGCCTTTAGGTCGGTACCGAATGCTGGCCCGCCGCGCTTGAAAATCGGTCATGGTGCTCACGGAAGATATCTCGACATACTTGCCGTAACTTGGTAGCCATACTTCAATATCATAGGTCAAAGCTTGTCCAAAGCCCATGTCCCCACCACAAAGCATCACCGTATGATAGGGGAGTCCAAGGTCCTCCAGCACACTCTCTGCATCACGCAACATTTCTTGCAAGGCTTGCTCGGACTTCTCAGGTTCTTCAATGCGCACCAATTCCACTTTGTCAAATTGGTGTTGACGGATAAGACCGCGCGTGTCGCGTCCGGCTGCTCCCGCCTCCGCCCGAAATGACGCCGTATAGGCGGTAAACTTTAAGGGCAACGGGGTGGAAATAATTTCGTCCCGAAATAAATTGGTCAGCGGCACCTCGGCAGTCGGAATGAGATAATAATCATGGGGCACAACATGGAACACATCGTCCACAAATTTGGGAAATTGTCCCGTGCCGAACATAGAGGTGGCATTGACTAAATAAGGCGTGGCCATTTCATGATACCCTCGTGCCCGTGCATGGTCCAACATAAAATTTATCAAAGCGCGACTGAGTCTGGCCCCGCCATCTGCCAATACCGTAAACCGCGCGCCACTAATTTTTCGTGCCCGCTCAAAATCTAGGATGCCCAACCGCTCGCCAATATCCCAGTGCGCTTGCACAGGAAATGAAAAAGTCCTCGGTACCCCAAATTTGTGGACTTCCACATTATCATCGGCCGATTCACCCTCTGGGACTTGCGGCAACGGCGTATTAGGCACGGTGAGCAAAAATTCCTGCAACTCCGCGTCAATGGGTTCAAGCGATGCTTCTAACGCTTTAATCTCGTCGCCCACCTGCCGCATTTCTAAAATGAGGTCCTGGGCATCTTCTCCGCGCTTTTTGCGTTGCGAGACGGCCTCCGAGGCTTGATTGCGTTTGGCTTTCAACTGTTCGATTTGCAGTGTCACCTGACGCCGTTTTTGATCCAGTTCTTGTACGGTGTCGAGATTTACGTTCACATGTTTTTTCGCTAACAGCGCCTTCACCGTCTCCGGTTCTTGGCGTATGCGCTTAATATCGAGCATCCCCTGTCTCCTGCCTTTCACTGGATACGACCATCACTGGCGTGTCGTCCGCCTTGTCGCATATGCTACCTTTATACAAGGAGTCGACTAATTCACTCTTTATATCACTTTGGTGCATCTCATACCGCAGGGTTTAGACATTTTTGCTTATGAGACGCGGAATATTTTCGGAAAATGGTGGGGAAATAATCCCTTTTTCAGTAATAAATGCGGCCACCAGACTCCCCGGGGTAATATCAAAAGCGGGGTTATACACGGGAAAATTTTCGGGGGCCACTTGCGCGTTGCCCACACGGCGCACTTCGTCAGCTGCCCGAAGTTCGATAGGGATATCCGCGCCGCTTTGCGCCGCGATATCAAAAGTACTAAGGGGCGCAGCCACGTAAAAGGGAATCTGATGAAAAGCTGCCAGCACGGCTACAGTATAGGTTCCAATCTTATTTGCCGTGTCGCCATTTGCCGCAATCCGGTCAGCTCCTACAATTACGCCATCAACCATATGTTGTGCCATGACCGTGCCCGCCATGCTATCCGTAATCAGTTGAGCCGGGATATGTTCTTGATCCAGCTCCCAAGCGGTCAATCGCGCACCTTGCAACAGAGGACGGGTTTCATCGACCCAAACCTGCTGCAAACGTCCCGCTTGGTAAAGCGAGCGAATAACCCCTAGAGCTGTTCCGTAACCACCAGTAGCCAAAGCTCCCGTGTTACAGTGCGTCAAAATCCGCACCGATCCGTCAAAGAGGGTCGTGCCCCATCTTCCAATTTCTTGGTTTAAGGTGATGTCTTGCGCGAGCAAGCTGTCGGCCCATTGCCGGCACGCTAAAACCGCATCTTGCGGCGCAAGAGACCGCATGCGCTCATAGGCAAGGTCCACCGCCCACGCTAAGTTCACCGCCGTCGGGCGAGCGCTTTTAAGTGCCGTCACCGCATGCTGGACTTGAGACCAAAAATCATCCGCCCGAAGAGCTTGACGCGCAAAGAGCCAAAGTCCATACGCTGCGGCAATCCCAATCGCAGGGGCGCCTCTTACCGCCAAAGAGCGGATGGCTTCAATGACGTCATTTCCATCGGTACAGGTCAAATAGGTTACTGTTTGCGGTAAAGCGCGTTGATCCAATAAGATGACTGCCGTCTCTGAGGCCTGAATTGTAGATATGGCCGGTGTATCCATGGCTTGCCCCTTTTCGTCTGCACGCAAATAAAAACTCCTCCCACAGTCGGGGACGAGTATAACCCGCGGTGCCACCCCAATTGACGCTCTACGCGCCCAACTCAATGCCCAGTAACGGCGAGCCCCGCCGACTCATCGCCGGAGATTCACGAGAAGTGGAATAAGACAACAGGCCTGCCGGATTACACCCAGCTCCAGCTCTCTGTAAGGCCTAAGTGCCCATATTCTTCTCGGCTTTTCACGAAAAGCCCTGTTCTACTTAATCAGTTTGATTTTGCCTTACTGCATATCGGATGTCAACTCAAGGGGAGGGCTTTTAATGCCAAGAGCACAACGCCCCCCAAAGTGAGGTCGTTGTGCTCTTGGCCTGGTTTAAACGGTTTGTGTTTTTCGTACCTTGTCGACGAAATACTGGTGAATACGCACGTCATGACTCATTTCAGGGTGAAAGGCTGAGACTAAAAGTGAACCTTGTTCAGCCATGACAACCTGTCCATCATATTCGGCCAGCGGGACCACGTCCGCTGACATCGCTAGGATTTTTGGCGCCCGTATGAAGACCGCTGGAAAGTCAGGTTGCCCTAAAAAGGGAATAGTAATCGGGGCTTCGAATGACGCCAATTGGCGGCCATACGCATTGCGTCCGGCTGTGATATCCATAAGCCCTAACCGAGCAGGAGAAGGCCCAACCACGTCTTTGGCCAATAAGATCAGGCCGGCACACGTGCCGTAGACGGGAAAGTGATCGTTTACCACGCGTGAACGAATGGCGTCAATCAGTCCTTCTTCTTGCATCAACATGCCGATGGTCGTGCTTTCCCCGCCTGGAATAATAAGGCCATCAACGCTGTCAAAGTCTTTGACCGTGCGCACCTCGGCGGGTTCAGCACCAACCGCGATCAAATGATTTTTGTGCTCACGCACATCGCCTTGAATGGCCAGCACACCAATGCGCATTTAAATCCCCCGGTCCTGCATGCGGTCAGCAGGCGTTAAGGTTGCCATTTCCAGTCCCGGCATCCCATCGCCAATCCCTTCCGACACTTCCGCAATGATTTTAGGATCATTAAAGTGCAAGGTTGCGCGGACAATCGCACGGGCCATAGCTTCAGGATTTTGGGACTTGAAAATGCCTGACCCTACAAAGATGCCGTCAGCACCCAATTGCATCATCAACGCCGCATCGGAGGGACTGGCAATGCCTCCTGCGCTGAAGTTGACGACGGGTAGGCGTCCGAGCTCTTTGACCTTGCGCACCAAGTCAATGGGAGCCCTGAGCTCTTTCGCCAAATCCGGCAATTCTCCATCGGGCGTGGCAACCAAACGACGAATCTCGGCATTGACGGCACGGAGATGGCGCACCGCTTCGACAACGTTGCCAGTACCCGGCTCACCTTTGGTCCGCAGCATCGCAGCCCCTTCGGCGATACGGCGCAGGGCTTCGCCTAAGTCGCGCGCTCCACAGACAAACGGCACTTGGAATCCCCATTTATCAATGTGGTATTGCGGATCAGCGGGGGTAAGCACTTCGCTCTCATCGATATAATCGACCTCTAGAGCCTCAAGTACTTGGGCTTCCACAAAATGGCCAATGCGCACTTTGGCCATAACCGGAATGGAAACCGCTTGCTGAATGCTTTTAACAATACGGGGGTCTGCCATGCGGGCGACGCCACCTGCCGCACGGATATCGGCAGGCACGCGTTCAAGCGCCATGACCGCGACAGCTCCAGCTTTTTCCGCAATAACGGCTTGCTCGGGAGTGGTCACATCCATAATCACGCCGCCTTTAAGCATTTCCGCGAGTCCAGCCTTCACATTAAAAGTCCCAACCTGCTTTTCGTTCATTTGTCTTGTTATCCTCCCTTACAGGTATGCGATCCCTCTTTAATGGCTGGATCGTTACTGCTAGTTTACCGACTTTCGTCGTTATCGTCACTCTCTTCATCGGCACCAACACGGGTAAAAGCGGCAACGGTTTGGCCGGGCTCAAGGCGCATAACCATTACCCCGCGGGCATCACGGCCTTGCTTGGACACATTTTCCACATTCATGCGAATTAGGGTACCATCGCTGGAAATGACCATGCACTGCTCGTGACCTTCCACGGGGACAATGCCAACCAGATTACCCGTTTTGGCGGTCACGCGAATCCCCCAGATACCTTGTCCATTGCGCCCGGTGACGCGGAATTGATCGGTATCTGTGCGCTTGCCAAACCCCTTTTCTGTCAAGAGGAGCAATTCGCCCATGTCACTGACCGTGGCCAAGGATACGACTTTGTCGCCTCCGATTAGGCGGATGCCTTTAACGCCATGCGCAGACCGACCCATGGCGCGCACTTCGGATTCAGGGAACCGAATGATTTTGCCAAAGGCCGTAGCCATCAGGACATCACTGTGGCCCGTGGTTTGCTCAACCCCGATCAGTTCGTCATCCTCATCCAAATGGATGGCGATGACACCACCGCCACGCCACGTGGAATAATCGGCTAACGCTGTGCGCTTGACCACTCCTTGCTTTGTGGCAAAGACCCAATACGTATCTTCAGGAACATCTTGTGGTAGTGTTTGCACCGCCGCGATCCGCTCATCTGTTTCCAACGCCACTAAGTTGGCCACGGAAATTCCTTTGGCTTGCCTTCCCGCCTCGGGGATTTCGTGAACCTTTACGCGATAAATGCGCCCTTTGTTGGTGAAAAAGCAGAGATAGGCATGGGTTGAAGCAATAAACAAATGGTTGATGAAGTCATCTTCGCGCACGGTACTGCCCATGACGCCACGCCCACCGCGTTTTTGAGACCGGTACACAGAGGTTTGTGACCGCTTGATATAGCCGCGGTGGGTTAACGTAATGACCATATCTTCTTCGGGAATCAGATCCTCATCACTCATGGTTTTGGCAGCTGCCCCAATTTTAGTGCGGCGGTCATCGCCATATTTTTCCTTAATCTCAAGAAGATCGTCTTTAATAATTTGATAGACGAGCCGTTCGTCCGCTAAAATCTCACGCAGATGCGCAATCAGTTCTTGGATTTGGCGGTATTCTTCTTCAATTTTTTCGCGTTCGAGTTGCGTTAAGCGTTGCAAGCGCATTTCCAAGATGGCATTGGCTTGCAGCTCGCTTAAGCCAAAACGCGTCATGAGTCCCGTGCGCGCGGCATCCACGCTGGCAGCAGCGCGAATCAAGGCGATAACCTCGTCTAAGAACTGCAGAGCAATGCGCAAGCCTTCGAGAATATGGGCTCGGGCTTCGGCTTTTCGCAAGTCAAACTGTGTCCGGCGAACAATAATCTCCCGCCGGTGTTGCACAAAATAATGCAAAATTTCCTTGAGCGATAAGACCTGGGGACGGTTGTCCACCAGGGCGAGCAAAATCATGCCAAACGTTTGCTGTAAAGGTGTATATTTGTACAATTTGTTGAGAATGACCTTCGGCACGCCATCACGCTTGATTTCGATCACAATGCGAACGCCATGGCGGTCAGACTCGTCGCGTAAGTCCGCAATCCCCTCAATCTTATGTTCGTGGACCAAGTCCGCAATTTTTTCGAGAAGACGTGCTTTATTGACCTGATAGGGAATTTCGGAAATCACAATCCGGGTTCGTCCTTGTTCAGGTTCCTCCACCGCCGCAATCCCGCGCATGACAATAATGCCGCGGCCCGTAGCATAGGCTTGGTGAATCCCTTCACGGCCCATAATCATCCCGCCCGTGGGAAAATCGGGACCAGGAACCAATTTCAATAAATCTTCCAAACTGGCTTCTGGGTGATCGATGATATATACTGCCGCATCCGCCACTTCGGATAAATTATGGGGCGGAATATTTGTAGCCATCCCCACCGCGATCCCAGCAGACCCGTTAATGAGCAAATTGGGAATGCGTGCGGGCAATACTAGGGGTTCTTGGGTTGTTTCGTCAAAGTTGGGTGTAAAATCGACCGTTTCTTTGTCAATGTCGACTAACATTTCCATCGCAATCTGCGATAAACGCACCTCTGTGTAACGCATGGCGGCAGGAGAATCTCCATCCATGGATCCAAAGTTGCCGTGTCCATCGACCAGCGGATACCGTATAGAAAAATCCTGAGCCATCCGCACCATGGCATCATACACCGCCACGTCGCCATGCGGGTGATACCGTCCTAGCACTTCTCCTACAATACGGGCCGATTTTTTGTAGGGATGATTGGGGGTATTGCTGAGCTCATTCATCGCATACAGGATCCGACGATGTACGGGCTTAAGCCCGTCGCGCACATCCGGCAATGCCCGGCTGACAATGACGCTCATGGCATAGTCAATGTACGACTTCTTCATCTCATCTTGGATATCAATGGGCAACACATGCCCGATTTCAGCCATTTATCGTTTCCTCACTTTATCCTACGGTGTCAAGATTACGCACAAGGTGGGCATTTTCTTGGATAAACTCGCGCCGTGATTCCACTTTTTCCCCCATGAGCACGCTGAAGATCCAATCCGCGGCCACAGCATCTTCCAATTCGACCTGCAACAGCGTCCGGGTTTCCGGGTTCATTGTGGTCTCCCACAATTGTTCGGCATTCATTTCCCCTAACCCTTTGTACCGCTGAATATTGATGTCTTTTCCATGCCCAAGCTCTTCTTGCAATTTAGCTAAAGCAGCATCGTCATACAAATATTTCTCGAACTTGCCTTTTTTAACCAAATACAAGGGGGGTTGAGCGATATAGACATAGCCTGCTTCAATCAGGGGTGTCATGTAGCGATAAAAAAATGTGAGCAACAGTGTGCGAATATGCGAGCCGTCAACATCCGCATCAGTCATAATCACAATGCGGTGGTAGCGGGCCTTTTCGAGCACAAACTCGTCGCCAATCCCTGTGCCAATAGCGGTAATCATGGCGCGAATTTCTTCGTTGGCGAGAATTTTGTCGACACGTGCCCGTTCCACGTTGAGAATCTTTCCGCGCAAGGGCAAAATCGCTTGGTATCGTCGGTCACGGCCTTGTTTGGCCGAGCCACCGGCGGAATCTCCCTCGACTAAATACACCTCGGATTCTTTAGGATCGCGCGAAGAGCAATCTGTCAGCTTGCCGGGGAGAGCAGACGATTCCAAGACGCTTTTGCGGCGGGTGAGCTCGCGGGCTTTGCGTGCAGCTTCGCGGGCTCTGGCGGCTTGTACCGACTTTTCTAAAATACGCTTGGCAATTTGAGGATTTTCTTCAAAAAAGGTTGCCAAGCCATCGGCAACGATGCTTTCGGTAATGCCACGAACCTCAGAATTGCCGAGTTTCGTCTTGGTTTGACCCTCAAACTGGGGTTCGGGCAGTTTGACGGAGACAATAGCGGTAATACCTTCTCGCACATCCTCCCCGGTCAAATTGGCATCCGTGTCCTTGAGCATGCCTAATTTCCTAGCATAATCGTTGCATACTCGGGTCAGAGCGGATTTGAAACCGGCTTCGTGGGTTCCTCCTTCATGGGTGCGAATCGTGTTGGCAAAGGTGAAAAGCGTTTCGTTATAGCTGTCGTTATACTGTAATGCCACATCGACCATGACACCGTCTTTCGCTCCGGAAAAAGCAATGGGAGGGGCATGGAGAACGTCGCGGCTTAAATTCAGATACTCCACAAAGGAGACGACGCCGCCTTGAAATTCAAACTGGATGGTACGGCCAGTTTCTTCCTCGTGCAACGACAAGAAGACCCCAGCATTGAGAAACGCTTGTTCGCGCATGCGGTTGGCTAAGACGTCAAAAGAGAAATGCACATCTTCAAAGATTTCGGCATCGGGACGAAAGATAACTTCGAATCCTGTCTCATTGGTTTCGTCTACCTGGGTGACGGCGTCAAGCGGTTTTCCTTTGGCGTAATGCTGCACAAAGGTGCCGCCCCCAAAGCGGCTTGTTGCCGTTAATTCCGATGAGAGGGCGTTGACAACGGATAAACCGACCCCGTGCAACCCTCCTGACACTTTATATCCGCCCCCGCCGAATTTTCCTCCGGCATGCAAGATGGTGAGCACAACTTGCAATGTGGGAATACCGGCTTTGGGATGAATGCCGGTTGGCACACCGCGGCCGTTATCGCGAACGCCTACACGGCCATCACGATAGAGTGTCACCCAAATGTGATCGCAAACTCCAGCAAGCGCTTCGTCGATTGAGTTGTCGACAATTTCGTATACCAAGTGGTGAAGACCCCGTGAGCCTGTCGAGCCAATATACATTCCCGGGCGTTTACGTACAGCCTCAAGGCCTTCTAATACTTGAATATCGCCTTCATTGTAGCTTCCCGGACGGGAGTCTTCCGTCATGAGTGGTGGTTCCTCCTTACCTGAGTCACAGGCAAAAATGCCCTATATTTCAGTATACCACATAGCTAAAGAGCCTTCGGACGCTATCTTACCGGCTCGTTTGTAGAGCGTGGCGGCCGAGATACTGGACATAACAAGGCCGGAATCTGTCAAGATCATGGTTTTTGCGTCCGCGAGGTCGCCTTGCAAAGCGCCAATGCTATTGAGGCGGTGGACCATCTGTCTTACCTCAGGGGAATGGTCCATAAGGTTTTTATTGAGGATGGCAACAATGCGGCCGGTGTCGATCATGGTGTCATGGCCGATATGCAAATACATGGCATGGTCTCCTCCTCATGATTTTTTGGTCGTGATGAGCGCAGTTTCGCACACACTGCAATATTCATAGGGTTTTAACACGGGGCTGCCGCAGTGTGGGCATAAGTGGTAGTTGTCTTGGAGCCATTTGGCGACAGCTTCATGATAATTGTGCTTCACATGGTCTAATAATACTCCCAGGTCTTGGGTTTTGGGCCGCAGTTTTCCGAAACGGTACGTACGTTCGCCGATTAAGATGTGGGGTTGCGCGGTGCGGAAAGCCCGTAGGTTCACGCGTGTGTGGATATCGGTCACGAAGTCTGTGTGGAGTTCTTGGTTAATTTTGGTAATGAGATCGGGAATGAAATATTGTAGCTGTTGGGCCCATGACGAAGAGGTTACAGCGATGGTCAGGATCTTGGGTTTATAGCCTAAAATCCGTGTGCGATTGGCAATGGTGTCGCCTGCGACGGAGCGCCAACTGCTCTCTAGAATCCATAAAGATTTGGCGGGTTGCCACGCATAGCGTTCCACCAATCGGTCGAGTACCTCGCGTAGTTCCTCACTGTTTGTATCCATTAGGCTTGCCTCGAAAATTGGCCGTCCTCTACCGTGTAGACCTGCGGATGGAGGTGGTCAAAATTGCGTGCTTCGGTATCTGTGACAATCGTTTGGGGATGATTGGTCGCAATGAATGCGAGCAGACTAGAGCGTTTAATCGGATCGAGCTCTGATAAGACGTCATCAAGTAAAACGATTGGCATAATTCCCGTCTCCTTTTCGAGGACGTGGTAGCTGGCTAGTTTGAGGCTTAAGGCGAGGGCCCGGTGTTGGCCTTGAGACGCATAAGGAGATGCGGCCACGCCATTGATCTGAAATAGCAGGTCGTCGCGGTGCGGACCAACCAACGTCATTTGCCTTTGTTTCTCTTCGGTGCTGCGCTCATCCATTAAGGTTCTGTACTCCTCGAGGGTTTCAACCTTTCTCGAGCTTCCGCCCTCTTTGAGCATACATTGCATGGAGAGTCCTGTCAGTTGGGTAAAGATTTCTTGAGCCCTGGGCACTATATTTTGCACCATCTCACGCCTGCGGATCCACAGGTAAAGACCGGATTCGACGAGGACGTGGCTAAAGTCAGGTAATGTCGGCCAAAGACGTGAATCTTTTAATATGCGGTTTCTGGCTAATAAGGCGTGTTGATATTGGCGGTATAAGCGGAGATAGCGCGTATCTACAGTAGCCAAGGTCCAGTCGAGAAAACGGCGCCGACCGCTTGGCGACCCTTTGGAGAGCTGGACATCATCAGGAGAAAAAAGGACGGCGGGCCAGATTTGCCCCGTGTGTTTTTTTCTCACGGGCTGGCGTCCGATAAAGTGAGTGATTGTCAAAGGGTCGGTGTGGTCTTTCCGAATTTTGGCGGTCAGGCTTGTAAAGGGTTGGTTCCAGCCAATGAGGTCTTGGTCTGAAGTACCCCGGAATGATGTGCCCGTTAATGTGACATACAAAGCTTCTAGGGCGTTGGTCTTGCCTTGGCCATTGTTTCCGACAATCAGTGTCAATTGCGGGGAAAACTGCAATGTCGTGTCCTTGATGTTGCGAAACCCTTTGATGTCCAACGTATCCAGTGTCATTTAAATCATCTGCCGCAAGGGAAGTAAGACGTGAAAATATTGAGCGCCTTCGGCATCCATGATTTTGGCCGGAGATTGAATGCCGGAAAATTGTAAGAGGGCTTCGTCGCCCTCGAGTGCTTTAAGGGCATCTAGAATATACGTGGGATTGAATAAGATGTCCAAGGCCTGGCCATGGGTTTGCGCTTCTACAGTCTCTTGGGCTTGGCCAATATCGGCTGTTTGAGTTGAGAGATCGATCGTCCCGTCTTCTAGATGCACGGCAACTGGCGTGGAATGATCCTTGGCGGCTAAGAGGTTGACACGCTCTAAGGAACCGCGGAGATCCGCAATAGATACCCGACATTCAGCAATAAATTCCTGGGGGATGACGCGGTCATAGTCAGGAAATTGGCCTTCGAGCAGCCGCGTGGTAAAAGTGGTGCCTGGGGCGGTGAGTTCAACGAGTCCGGTTCCCAAGGTGAGGGTGACGGGATTGTTTTGGTTTAGACGCGCGCCTTCGCTGAAGAACTTGTGCGGGAGGACAACCTCTTTTTGGGGACCCCGGTAGTCAGGAATGGGAAGCCAGCTATGAGATAGACGAGTACCGTCGGTGGAGACGAAGACGAGGCGGCCGGTTCCGAGCTTTACATAGACGCCTTTAAGAATGGGGCGGCTATCTTCTCGGGATACAGCGAAGAGGAGTTGCCGACTCAGCGTTGATAGCGTCCCAGTCGGTAACTCAAGGCGAGCTTGGGTGTCCTCAAGCATAGGAAAACTTGGTAACAGTTCTTGGCCATAGCCGTTGATGATGGCTTTGTTGCGCCCATAGCGAATAGTGCTGCGTCCGGTATTGGGATCGGAGGTTAAGTCGAAAGTGGCAGTGGGAAGGCGTTGAATGAGTTCGGTTAACGTGGAGCCCGGTAGAACGACAGAACCTGGCTCTTGAACGTCGCAGGGAATTTCTGCGGCGATGTGACTGGAAAGGTCGGTCGCTGACAGCAAGAGACGACCATTTTCGGCTTGGAGTTGGATGCCTGCGAGAACAGCCATGGTGTTTTGAGGTTGAATAACGCGACCGACTTGTTGAAGAGCGCGAGTCGTAATGTCTTGGGCAGCGCTAAAGTGCATGAAAGTGGTCTCCTCCCGGTAGGGTTTTTTGAGATGGGTGAGCGACTTTCGTAGCCCACTTATGATTAAGATTCTTTTTTTGTCTTTTTTCCGTAGTCATAATAAGGGCTGGGGATAATCTGGATAAGTGTCCGCAACCCTTATGTTATCAGGCGATGGGGCGCAAAATAATTCTGAATAACCTCTGGATCGACACGGGGAGAATTGGGGATGATTTTTGTGTCTGATGGTGTAGTTGTGTATTACCTGTTGTTGTTCCACAATTAACCCCCCGTTTTTTCACCATTTATCCCCAAGCTTTTCAGCGAGATTTGATCCGTTTGGAGATGGCTTCGAGAATTTGTGCGAGTTGGGCATCTTCGTGTCGTTCCCGGTCGATTTTTTCGCAAGCATGAATTACGGTGGTGTGGTCGCGTCCGCCAAATTCCTCACCGATTCTTGGGAGGCTAGCGTCGGTCAAGTTGCGTGCGATATACATGGCGACTTGCCGGGGAAATGCCACCGCGCGCGTGCGTTTTTTGGCCTTGAGATCTTCGACACGCATGTCAAAGTGTTTCGCCACTTCTTCTTGGATAAGGCGGATGGTGATCGCTTTCGGACGCGAATTGGGTATAACGTCTTTTAGCGCTTCCATCGCCAATTCTGCTGTCAAAGATTGGCGGGTGATAGATCCATAGGCCATGACACGAATGAGAGCCCCTTCGAGTTCGCGAATGTTGGTGTCGATGCGCGCAGCAATAAACTGGAGGACGCTGTCGGGCACTTGCAAATCTTCCAGTTGGGCTTTTTTGGCTAAAATTGCAATACGGGTTTCGAGATCTGGGGGCTGGATATCGGTGATTAAACCCCACTCGAATCGTGACCGTAGGCGCTCTTCAAGGGTTGGGATATCTTTAGGAGGACGGTCGCTCGATATGACGATTTGCTTATGGGCCCCGTGTAAGGCTTCAAAAGTGTGGAAAAATTCTTCTTGGGTGCGTTCTTTGCCTGCGACGAATTGAATATCGTCAATCAAGAGGACATCAATGTTCCGGTAACGTTGTCGAAACCGAACCATTTTGTCGTCGCGAATGGCGTTGATCATTTCGTTGGTAAAATTTTCTGAGGAAACGTACAGAACACGAGCTTCTCGGTTGACGGATAGAACTTGATGCCCTATCGCGTGCATTAAGTGGGTTTTGCCAAGACCCACGCCGCCATAGAGAAATAGTGGGTTATAGGCTCGTGCTGGCATTTCAGCGACGGCCTGGCAAGCAGCATGGGCGAAGCGGTTGGAGACTCCAACGACAAAGGCTTCGAACACGTACTTGGGGTTAAGGCGAGTATGAAATTCCGACTCTTGGGGCTCTGGCGCAGACTCCTTAGGCGCGGGCCGAACCGATTGGGGCGGAGGAATGGGTACAGGCTTTTCCTCGTCAAGTGTTTCCGGCGCTTTGGGTGTCAGCACAAGGTGTACCTCGATCGGGCGTCCAGCAGACTTGGTCAGCACGTCGCGGAGCAATCCAGCATAGCGGCTGGCAATAATTTGGCGGACGAAATCACTGGGTACGGCCAAGTCAAGTACGCCATCATCCAAAGAGAGTGGGAAGACTTGACGCACCCACGTCTCCATACTGGGTGTGGATAACTCGCTTTCCAGACGAGCCACAGTATCCGCCCACAGGCCTTCTAAACCGACCTCCAGCATGAAACAATTCCCCCTAATATACACAAGAAGTCCACAAAGTTATCCACAGTTTGTTGATAACTTTCCTATAAATAATGAATGCCTCCGAACCCGGAGGAGTTGTTTTATCATAACAAATTCGGACAGGGCTCTCAACGAACAAGGCAGGTAAAACCCGGCCTGTGGAAAAAATCCCTTTCTTGACCTGGGAATGTGAGGCGACTATAATTAAAGCCACATTTGCGCGAGAGTCGGGGGGTGACGAATTTATGAAGCGGACTTTTCAACCGAACCGTCGACACCGGGCTAAAGTTCATGGTTTTAGAAAACGCATGTCCACCAAAGCTGGCCGTATGGTCATTAAGAGGCGCCGTCAAAAGGGCCGAAAGCGTTTGGCTGGCTAGACCATGGCAAAATTTCAGCGGCTCAAACGGCGTTCTGATTTTGGACGGGTTTTCAAGTTTGGACGCACGGTAGGCGATCGGTATATTGTCCTGTTTATTCTTGGTAACGGCCGCGGAGAAGGGCGCATCGGTTTTACCTCACAGCGGTCCGCTGGCTCCGCGGTGAAGCGAAACAGGATTCGTCGTCGTATGCGTGCTCTTTTTTCCCTTTTTGCGCCGGATATGAAAGCATGTGGAGATATGATTGTTTTGGGTAAAAAAGCCGTGTTGTCGGAAGATTGGGACCGTCTTGTTCAATCCATGCGGCGATTATTAGTGAAGGGTGGCTGCTTGGACAAGCGGATGTGATGGAGAAAGCGGGTAACAGCTGGTGAAGACGTTGGTCATTGGGCTAATCCGTGTCTACCAAAAATATATATCTCCGATGACTCCCCCCAGTTGCCGATATATGCCAACCTGCTCGCAATACGCGGTGGAAGCCGTATCGAAGTACGGGGTGCCCAAAGGTGGTTATTTGGCGGTCAAGCGTGTATTGCGATGCCATCCCTTTCACGAGGGGGGCTACGACCCTGTCCCATAGTTCGTTAAGGAGGCTGTAAATGGCTATTTGGGGCGGATTTTTGAGCATAATTCGTGGGGCGTTTGTGTTGTTCACGGGGTGGACCCACAATTATGTGCTGGGGATTATTCTGCTCACATTGCTCGTGCGTCTGATTCTTTTGCCGCTTGGGGTGTATCAAGCCCGGTCGATGCAAAAGATGGCCAAGGTAGGGCCTAAACAACGGGAACTGCAAAAGCGGCATAAAGGTAATCCGCAGCAATTGCAAAAGGAATTGGCGTTGCTCTACAAGGAGGAAGGCGTCAATCCTGCATCGGGATGCTTGCCGTTATTATTGCAGATTCCGGTCATGTATGGGTTGTTCGACGTATTGGAGCGATTTCATTACGTCTATCACAATTATGGATTCTGGGTATGGGAGAATTTGGCGAAACCGGATCCGACCTATATTTTGCCAATCTTAGTGGCTATTAGCACGTTCTTTATGCAGAAGCAAACGATGCAAATGACACCGCAGCAGCCTGGAATGGAACAGAGTCAAAAGATGATGTTGTGGATGATGCCCATTGTTTTTGGTTACGTGGCATCCCGGTTTCCCGCAGGACTTTCTGTGTATTACGTGATTTCCAATCTCTTTCAGTTGGGACAGACGACGTGGTTGTTACGCAAGCCGCTGAAGGATGCATCAGGCGGGGGCGCTCAGGCCACGCACTGACACGAGGGAAGACCGCGCTGAAGCGCGGTTTTTGCTTATTACGGGGCAAGGAGACGACGGTGGAGTGGAAATACCCCAATGGGTTACGCCAGAAATGGCTAAGAAGCTGCAGTCATCAACGTATGAGGCGCAGTTGATGCAGATGATGACAGAGCTTTTAGATGTACCAATGAACGTAACAGGCTTTCGAACGATTGCGGATTTGTGGGATCACGGGGTATTGGATGCGGTGTATTCCTTGCAGGCTGTCGACATGACAAAGGTCCGACAAGGAGTGGATATTGGCAGTGGTGGTGGATTTCCGGGCATGGTCATGGCGATTTTATATCCGGAAGTGGAGTGGGTTCTCGTAGAATCACGAGCCAAACGGGCCGATTTTTTGGAAGACATGAGTAACAAATTGGGACTAGAGAACGTGACCGTCTTCGCCCAAAGGGCGGAAGATATGATTCAAATGGACCCCTCATGGAGGGAATCGGCAGAGTTTGTGACGGCACGCGCTGTGGGCCCCTTGGCGATAGCGTTGGAGTTAAGTGTGCCGTTTATGGCTGTGGATGGTTATGGAGTATACCCCAAAGGGTCGTCACAAGCGGCCGATGAGGTGCGTGTGGCGAAATCGTTAGGGCGCAGGTTAGGGGCGGAATTTGTGTCGGTTTCGGAACCGTATGGTCCTCGCTTGAGTTCGCGGTTGGTTACGGTGAAAAAAGTCCATCCCACACCGGTGATGTATCCTCGAAAAGCTCGCGAGTTAGGGGACCGCGGCTAAAGTGTTTCTTTTTAGGGGAGCGGGACAAGCATGCTGCCCGGTGCCGAGATCGTTTATAATGCGGAGTAAGGCGTGTAATGGGTGATGTAGGCTTTACGGCCGGTGGTCTCCTTGTGGCCAAGCCGTTATTGAATTCAATGCAACAGGAGGCACCATTTTATGGGCCGAATCATCGCGGTGGCCAATCAGAAGGGTGGGGTCGGCAAGACAACGACGGTGATTAATCTTGCCGCCTATCTGGCTGATTCGGGCAAGCGCGTTCTTGCGGTAGATATTGATCCCCAAGGAAATACGACGACAGGTTTGGGGATTGAAAAACACACGGTCGATGCGTCCATTTATGATGTGTTGTTAGAGGGACAGCCGTTAATGGAAGCCTTGGTCCCCACTGATGTAGTGGGCTTGCATTTAGTGCCAGCCACGATGGATCTCGCAGGGGCCGAGGTGGATTTATCGAAGGCAGATCACCGGGAAATGCGGCTTAAAGCCGCATTGATGATCGTCAAGGAACGCTACGATTATATTTTCATTGATTGTCCACCCTCTTTGGGTTTATTAACGGTGAATGCCTTGTGTGCAGCGGATCGCGTGATGATTCCGATTCAATGTGAGTTTTTTGCATTAGAAGGACTATCACAATTGTTATCAACCATTGAGCTGGTTAAATCTCATCTCAATCCTACGCTGGCTTTAGAAGGCATTTTGCTCACAATGTTTGATGGGCGGACCAATCTTGCTACGCAAGTGGCGGATGAAGTACGTAATCATTTTACGTCTCAAGTGTATCAATCCGTCATCCCGCGGACGGTGCGTCTAAGCGAAGCGCCAAGCCATGGGTTGCCGATTATGCGATATGACCCGAAATCGCGCGGAGCAGAAGGGTACCGCGCGCTAGCGGAGGAGGTGATGGCCCATGGCTAAGGCACGGGGATTAGGTCGGGGTTTGTCGTCTTTAATTCCTGGTAGCGCAGATGATGCGGTAAGGGAAGAGCCCCGCGACGGACAAGCGGTTTCCGCGGTGCCGCTAAACCAGGTTAGTTCCAGTCCTTTTCAGCCTCGAAAGCATTTTGGAAGCGAGGAACTTCAAGAGCTCGCGCAATCGATCCGGACGCACGGGATAATTCAGCCCATCGTGGTGCGGCCGTGGCAAGAAGGATATCAGCTGGTTGCTGGGGAAAGGCGTTATCGGGCTGCAAAATTAGCGGGATTGAGTGAAGTGCCTGCCTTGATTCGTCCCTTGTCTGATCCAGATGCCATGGAAATTGCGCTAGTGGAGAATCTACAACGTCGCGATCTTAATCCGATGGAGGAATCGTGGGCGTATTTTAAACTGACACAGGAGTTGGGGTGGACGCAAGAAGCCTTGGGCGAAAGAGTGGGCAAATCCCGATCGCACATTGCTAACTATTTACGGTTATTGAATCTGGAGCATGAGATCCAAGAGAGAGTCGCTGATGAATCCTTAAGTGTCGCGCATGCCAAGTTCTTGCTTTCGGTTGATTCCTCAAGGCGCGTCGATCTTGCTCGCCGCTGTGTTCAAGAAGGCTGGACGGTTAAGGAGCTGGAATTACAGGCTCAACGCGACAAAGTCAAGTCTGTTGAGAAACCAACACTTGATGTGCACTTAGCCGCGACGCAAGAACAGTTGAGCAGGCGATTTGGCACAAAAGTCCGGGTGCGAGGCGATTTGCAAAATGGAAGAATCGAGATTCCGTACCGGAGCGTTGAAGAGCTGGAACGGATTTTAGAGATTTTGGAACGCGAATCGGATGCGGACACGGGACCGTTCGTGGTGTAGTGTTCCTCGAGGAACATTGTTGTTGGATAGCACAAAGGAACAGAATTGTCAGCAGAGGAAACTCATGGAGTGTTCCTCAAGGAACATTCTGTGCGTGGAAGGAGTGTTCCTCAAGGAACAATGTCACATGTATTGGGTGCGTTAATCAATGGAGTCGGCATCGTGGTTGGGTCCTTAATCGGGCTCTTGTGGGGGAAACATCTCGCCGAAGATTTTCGTGGACAAGCGCTTAAAGTAATTGGTCTCTTTGTCGTGTTAATTGGATTAAAAATGGCGTGGCCATTACCGGATCCTATTAACACGCTCCTGTCGATTATTTTAGGGGCATGGTTGGGCTCGGCTTTGCAGCTAGACCGCCGATTAGAACACTTTGGTGCTTGGGCTGAATCGCGCGTGGGACAATCGGGATTCGCCAAAGGCTTTGTCGCCGGGACATTAATTTTCAATATCGGAGCGATGGCGATTTTAGGTGCCTTGCAAGATGGCTTGACAGGCAAGTTCACCATTCTTGCCACTAAAGCGGTGCTAGACGGTACGACGGCGATTATTTTGACTTCGGTCGCTGGGTGGGGTGTCATGGCTGCTGGCGTGGTCACTGCGCTTTACGAAGGGGCTTTATCGTTGTTGGCAGGAGACTTGTCGACCGTTTTGAAAGGGGTTCTCCTGACAGATGTCACGGTGGTGGGTGGCCTCATGATTGCGGCGATTGGGCTGAATTTTATTCTAGACAACGGCGTGATCAAGATTGGCAACTTGCTGCCGGCGTTATTATTTCCGGTTCTTCTGTTGTGGCTAAAGAGCCATGGGCTCGAATTCTTGTGATTGGGGGATTTGTCGAATGCTATCCGGTTTGCCCTTATCTTGGGTCGCGGTAGGCAGTGCTGGCATTGCCGCGTTAGCGGTCGTCATCGCTTTGTGGGCTTTAATCTCTGCGGCTCGTCTTCGTAAACGAATCACCCGCTTAATGCGAGGGGGTGGCTCGAGTCTCGAAGAAACCATGGCCAAGACGCACGAGGCGGCCGAGTCCGCCAGGACCATGGCAGGTAGCTTTGATGCCCGGATCGAACTATTAGAGGCAAAAACTGCTCAAACCCTCAATAAATTCGGCTTGGTGCGTTTCAATCCGTTTGAAGATACCGGTGCTGACCTGTCTTTCTCCTTGGCCTTGCTCAACGACAGCGGGGATGGTATTACATTGACGAGCCTTTGGGCGCGCAATGAAGTGCGCCTCTATGCCAAACCAATCAAAGACCGTACGAGCCGCTATGCCCTGAGTCAGGAGGAAACGCGTGCAATCGAGCTGGCGATGTCTACGCGCTTAGACACGGGCGAGGGTAGGTCCCGCGTCAACGCCTCGCGATCCTCATAACAGGGTCTGCACCAGGGACATGAAAAACGCATTTAGCCTAACCCTAAACTATGCACAAAGGCCTCGGATATGCACGAGGCCATTTTCATCACAAGATTTAAGCGGGTGTTCTGCAGCACAAAAAATTCCATAAAGCCACCGACGTTGACCGTTCCCGTCAAATGATACCGTCCCAAGGGCGGTAGCTGTTTGTTCACTCCCGCTCCTGGACGCAAGGGACCAAAACTCGCGGTGATGCTCCCGACATCGCTCAATTTACCTAATGAGGCGTCGACAGCTAACACCCGACTGCTGAGGATGGCAGGATAGGCGCGAATCATCTCTGTGAGATTGGCCGCGTGCACGGGATCATCGAGCGTCCCGAGCACCCGAATCGGATGAATACGAGCGCCGATTAAATTACTGCCGACAAGGGGGCCTAAGGCATCACCGGTCGAGCGGTCGGTGCCAATACAAACGACGACCTCCGGCACACCCTCCTTGCGCCATAGCCATTTCATCGCCGCGCTTAATTCCGACACTGCCCCTGGTGCGTCGTATTGGACCCTTTTATCTGCATAACCGCCGTTGCGGTTGACCCCTAATTCTGCCAACACTTGTTCCCCCCATATCTGTTATGACTATTTTATCCAACTCCCATCATAGATGTACTGAAAAGGGGGAAATCCATGAAATCCTCATCGATTGCAGTGGCGATGGCTTATGTGGGAACCGTAATAGGGGCGGGTTTTGCAAGTGGCCAAGAAATTTGGCAGTTCTTTTCACGCTTTGGCTTATGGGGCGGATGGGGCATTGCTGTGGCAGCTCTTGGCTTTGCGCTCGTGGGATGGCTCGCATTAGAACGAGGACGAGCCGGCGTCCATGACTTTGGAACATTGCTTGCCTCCGTGTATCCACCGTGGGCCGCCTATATTGCAGAAGGCTTGACCACGGCCTTTTTGGTGGTGGGGGTTGTTGTGGTGGTTTCCGGTGGGGGCGCTGCGCTCGCCTTTTTTAGTCTGCCTTCTATCCTTGGAAAAGCTTTGACGCTCCTAGTGATTATCGCTGTTGCGAGTCGTGGTGGGAATGCAGTCACTATCGCTAACTCATTTATTGTGCCGTATTTAATCATGATGACGGTAGCTGTTGCCTGGCTTTACCCACACAACCTCCTGACTCACGGATCGCCGGACCATTCGTGGGCATGGGCTTTGTCAGCACTGCTTTATGTATCGTATAATTTGTTTACAGCGTTAATGGTGCTCCTAGCTCTGGGATCCCGTCTGACGTCTTTTAAATCGACGGGGGTGGCCGCTGGACTCGGAGGGGCTATCCTAGGACTTTTGGCCTTTTTGGAACATGGGGTGCTTTTGCGCCTATCTGTGATTGGTGACCTGCCAATGCTGACTGCGGCTCACCAGATTCATCCGGGTCTTGGGTTTTTATTTGCAGCAAGTCTTTGGTTGGCTCTGATGACAACCGGCATTGGGGGGGCCTTTGCCCTAGGAGAACGATTTGGCCGCTCCCGTTTGTGGTGGCTGGTGTTCACGATAATTCTTACGCCTTTGAGTTTTAAAACACTAGTCAGTTTGCTGTATCCCGTGATGGGGGTGTTGGCGGTTATGTTATGGCTTCCCCTATTTGTTACACCAACAAGGAGCGAGTGAGTCTTGTGAGTAATCATCAAACCGAAAGTCCGCCGTGGGACAGCCAAGGCCAAACATGGTTGATGCAGGGCACGCATGCGTGGGAGGGTGGCGAACGCGAGCAAGCGTTGGACATTTTCCACCGCATTATTGACGCCTATCCCGAGCGCCCTGAAGGTTATAATAAAATCGGCGTGATATACGCGGAAACGGGCCAACTTGACGACGCGGAAAAATATTTTTTGTATGCGTTATCCAAAGACCGTATGCATGTCCCGGCGCTGACCAACTTGGGAAATATATACCTTGAACGGGGGCAGCTTACGGAAGCGATTCAGCACTATGCACTAGCCTTACAGGCGGATCCGGAATATCCTCCTGCCCACCGCAACTTGGGGGTAGCATATCGGCGCCAAGGACGCATTGGTGCTTCTGTGTCGCATCTGAAACGCTCGCAACGCCTTGAGGCGCGGAGGCTCGACGAAAAAGCGCGCGCGGAACGGCGCTTGCAGCCGGGACCCGCTAAAAGCGGCCCCAAGATGGAACTGTCACATTTCGGGGTCCGGTGGGCTCTGTGGATTCTCGCAGCCATCGTTGTCACCGGATGGCTGCTTACAAGGGGTAAACTATAAATGCGTCGTAAACCGCCCATGATCTTAAGGATTTTCGGTATGGTTGTGACGGTGGTGTTGCCCATCGTGGTGCTTTCGTTATGGAGCGCATGGAGTGGTCCGCTTCCACTATTGGTCAAGGATTTGGTGGCATTCGTGTTGGCTTCAGCGGCTGCTCAACTAGGTTTTTTGCTCACAAAAGCTCGCGCGACCGCTATGATCGGACAAGACGTGGCGATAGCAGGTGTTGCGGGTGTGGGATCGTGGCTGGCAGAAAAACTGGCATTGGCTCAAGGTGGGGGCGCAGCGAATACGGCTCTGATTGCTTTAATAGCGGCGTATGTCTTAGCTCTTTGGCCCCATGACCGACGCCGCCTTTCACCAAGACACTAAGGACCTATTGGTCCTGAAGGAGGACATCGGAATGCGTTGGGTGGATATCGCAATTCTTCTCTACATCGCGGTTGGCGCGGTGAGTGGAATACGGCGTGGCCTTATTACGGTTCTATTTAGCCTAGCCGGTTATGTGATGGGGATTATTGTGGCCGCTCAGTATCAAGCTGGCCTCACTCAAACGCTTATGGCCTCGCTTCCGGTTACCACATGGGCTAGGCGGCTCTTGCCAGGGCCTGCCGCAAGTGTGCCTGGTTACACCCTGCAAGCCGACGACCTTATTCATACCTTGGTCGCGCTGTTGGTCTTTTTAGTTATCGTCGGGGCTATCGAGTTTCTCGGCCGATTGCTGGGAGAGTTTTTAACCCGCATCGTTAAGACACTCAAAGTGACGGGATTTTTGAATAAAGTAGGAGGAGCCGCCGCGGGCTTGGCTGAACACGGAGTTTTGGTGGGATTAGTGATTACCCTGATGTTCGCCTTGCCCATTTTCCAGCATAGTCCCATTACCAATGACATGCGGCACGATGCGTTGGTCATGGCGCTGCGTGGGTGGTTTGGCCATCTTGCTAAATTACCAGGAGGGACATTTTTGTAATGCATTGGCCACCACACATGCTTTGGGACCTCGCTGAGTCCGCTGTCATTATTCTTGTCGCCAGCATTTTCCTTCGGGTTATGGCGCGTGTATTTAAGCATATGGAAACCGGGCGAACCGGTAAACCCAGTCAGCGTAAAACGACCATTGCCCGCTTATTGACCTCTGTTGTCCGCTACGTGACAGATTTTGTAGTCATTGTCATGGTATTGGGACGTTTTCACGTGCAAACAACCTCCCTGATTGCGGGGGCAGGGATTTTAGGCTTGGCGGTTAGCTTTGGTGCGCAAGGCTTGGTACAAGACGTAGTTACCGGAATCTTTTTGTTGTACGAAGACCAATTTGGCGTTGGCGACCATGTCACGTTTCCC
The DNA here is from genome assembly GCF_002903155.1 of Sulfobacillus sp. hq2. Taxonomy (NCBI): domain Bacteria; kingdom Bacillati; phylum Bacillota; class Clostridia; order Eubacteriales; family Clostridiales Family XVII. Incertae Sedis; genus Sulfobacillus; species Sulfobacillus sp. hq2. The sequence goes on from NZ_NWUL01000011.1 coordinate 52,182, forward strand.
GCACTGACTTTGTCTGGCACCGTCCAGGAAGTGGGGATCCGTATAACGCGTCTCACCGGGTTGTCTGGGGAAACCGTCATTGTCCCGAATCGTCTGATTCTCGAAGTTAAAAACTACAGCCGGGGTTCGCTCGGCGTATCAGTCGTGATTCCGGTGTCCGCTGATGAGAATCCCGACCGGGTCCGCCGGGCATTGGACTACGCGGTGCAAAACCTCCAAGATGTGGTGCCTGGAGCATCTTTGGTGGGTATTACCGGTTTTTCGAATGGCACGGTGGAGTGGACGATTAGTGCCTCCGCCACGCTTGCGACACAATCCGCCGCCAGCCGTGATATTCGAGAATATGTGGCACAAGCGTTTTATGACGAACACATTCATTTCGCCGGCATGGGAAAGGGACCTGTTAATTATGACACCAGTTCAGTATCAAATTAACGATATTGTTGAACTGAAGAAACCGCATCCCTGTGGGAATAAACTGTGGATAATCACACGCACGGGAATCGATTTTGGCTTGAAATGCCAAAAATGTGGCCACCGTGTCATGATTCCTCGCAAAACCTTTGAGCGCGCCGTGAAGCGTGTGGTCACACCGGAAAAAAATACGGGGGCGTAAGCGCTACGCACTGAATACAATAAGGGGCAACGCATCAACTACCAAAAAGGAGGAGTCAGCGTGGCAACAAAGCGGGTCGTAGTGCTGATGGGAGGCCCCTCCGCAGAATACAGTGTGTCCATGGCGAGTGGCGCAATGGTGATGGAGGCCCTTAAAAGTTTTGAGGACTTGGACGTCCAAGCGGTCATCATTCATGAAGATGGCGTATGGGAAAAGACCACGGCGGTGCCGCACGGCCATATGCGCCCTGCGGCCCTTATCCGCCCCAATCCTCCCAGGCGCCACATCCTAGAGGGTCTAAGTTTATTGGAGGACGCCGATGTAGCGTTTGTTGCCCTTCATGGCAGTTTTGGGGAAGATGGGACCATGCAAGCGGTGCTGGAAACCTTGCATTTACCGTATACAGGAAGCGGACCTCTGGCATCGGCCCTGGCCATGAACAAGCGCCGCGCCAAGGAGTTGTTCCAGTGGCACAGACTGCCCCTTGCCCCTGATTTTTACATTCCCTATCTTGATCCCAATGCCATACAGCAACTTCTGCCGCAAATTGAGAGCCGTCTGGGATATCCTCTCGTGGTTAAACCGAATGATGGCGGATCCAGTGTAGGCATTCATATGGCGTCTGATCGGGATAGTCTGCGTGAGGCCCTTTATGACCTTAAGGAATACCCAAGACCTTTGTTAATTGAGAAACGGCTCTCCGGACGTGAGCTGACTTGCGCGGTCCTCGAAGAACCCGATGGGAGCGTGCGCCCGTTGCCCGTCATTGAGATTGTTCCCCACGCCGGGCAGTTTTTCGATTTCAATGCCAAGTATCAAGATCAAGGATCCGAGGAGATTTGTCCGGCTCAAATTGATGTGCGCAGTACGCGCCGAGTGCAAGATTTAGCGGTAAGGGCGCATCAGATTCTTGGCTGCCGGGGATTTTCCCGAGCGGATTTTATTTTAACGGCGGATGGCCCCTATCTGCTGGAGGTTAACACCATTCCGGGAATGACGCCCAACTCGCTTTTACCCAAGGCTGCTCAAGCGGCGGGATTAGCCTTTCCGACCTTGATGCGGCAATTACTGGACCTTGCGCAAAACCCTCGGGCATCGTCTTAAGCGCCCCCCCAAAAAAGGGGGGAGATCGCCAACAAATTCAACAGGTTTTCTGTAACGCCTGGCGATTATGATAGAGGAGCGGACACGCTTGAGCACGCATTGCACCAGGCTGGCTATTTTGGTATAATCGCCTTTGTCTGGGTGAAAGCCCACACCACCCTGCTCCGGTGAAGAACGGAGCCCCCAGTTGCTGGGTGACCGTAGAGGAGGTGAAAAGTTTGGCTCAGTATGAGCTTATGTATATTTTAAAACCCGATTTGGGCGAAGAGCAGACACAGGCTGATATCGACCGTTTCAATGAGGTCATTACCGCCCAGAATGCAACCATTACCAAAGTGGATAAATGGGGCCGCCGTAAGTTAGCGTATGAAATTAACAAGCTAACCGAAGGTTTTTACATGCTAGTGACCTTTGAGGGTGCTGGCGACATTGCCAACGAGATAACCCGCGTGCTCAAAATTCATGACGACGTGGTACGCTCCATTGTCGTGCGCTTGGATGAGTAGAGAGGGAGGATCTCCATGCTAAACCGCATTATTCTTATTGGCCGGCTGACCCGTGATCCGGAACTGCGCTACACTCCCCAAGGGGTGCCCGTGGCGTCTTTTTCTTTAGCAGTCGATCGGCCTTTCGCGAATCAGCAAGGCCAGCGTGAAGCGGATTTTATTGATTGTGTGGCATGGAGAAAGCTTGGCGAAACTGTTGGCAATCACCTGACCAAGGGGCGTTTGGTCGCTGTGGAAGGGCGTTTACAAATTCGCAGTTACGAAGCGCAGGATGGCACCAAGCGCAAAGTCGCTGAAGTGATTGCTGATAGTGTGCGGTTTTTGGACCGTCCTCGAGATGGCCAAGTCCCCGGTAGTCCTGCAGACGTCGGAATGACGGACGATGTGGCCTTTCCCGATGACCTTCCCTTTTAAAGCGAATCAGGAAGGAGGTATAAGCGATGCGAAAAGAACGAGGGCGTCGGCCTAAAAAGAAAGTTTGTGGATTCTGTGTGGATAAAGTGGAGCATGTCGATTATAAAGAAGCGTCACGATTGCGGCGATACGTTACCGAACGTGGCAAAATACTCCCCCGCCGGATTTCCGGAAATTGCGCCAAGCATCAACGGCAGATGACAGTAGCCATCAAGCGTGCGCGGAACATGGCGCTTTTGCCATATACCATTGAATAGCGACAAAGAGCACGCAGCGCGTGCTCTTTTTCTTCACGAGCCCTTGGCCTCGTGATAAAGGCAGGTGAAAGCGGATGCTGCAAAACTTCGAACCGTTTGGAGACACGTGGTTGCGTCCGGAACGTTTCGATACGATTACCGTTTTTCTAAGGCGTCTGGAACTTGTGTTGGAGTTCTTTTTTTTGACCTCCTATGCAGTGACTTTGGCAGGCCTTCTCGTCAACTTCCCAGGCAGTCAGCCTCTGGTGCGATTGGCCATGCCTTTAGGCATCAGTTACGCCGTCATGCGACGAGGATGGGCTATCTCGTTCGCGGTCGCCATCTTCAGTGCGTTGGCCATCTTTTTATTCCCCAAGGCTACAACCGGGCCTGAGTTTTTTGCTTTGACAGCTCTCCCCGTGTGGGCCGTCACCGGGTGGGCATATAAAACCCATCAGAGAGCGGTGTGGCGCTGGGTGGGTACGGTGTTGGCGATGGCTAGCAGTGATATCCTGATAGCCATGGCATTTTATCCTCACTGGCCTTCTGTTATTCTCAAATGGAGTACGGGGCCTATTGTCGCGATCAGCGGGCAGTTGGCACTCCAAATCCCAAACGTTCCGCTCTATTGGCCCTTGTGGTTCATTCTTGAGCAAGTTCTCGAAGGTACCGCAATCTTTTTGGTCCTAGCATTTTTTGCTGATTTAGCCGCGCTCCCTCTCCCCCAAGTGCCTCGCTTTGGCACATGGGTCATGCCGAAAGGGGTGTTGGGTCTTTTAACGGTGTTGTTCTTAGCGGTGTTTTGGGGCCGTACCAGCCATCTTTTGCCTGCGGCTTTAGTGGAATCCATCATCATCTTATTGGTGAGTTACGCGGTCGTGGGGGTTAATGTGCTGTGGGGCTTGGGGCAAATCATTGGGGTACCGAAACCGATGCGTGTCGCGTTGTTGCTCTTACTCGCCGTGGGAGCATGGGTTGGAGTGGGACTTCTGACGTTAATCGGAATTTATGATAGTCTATGGGATTTAAGGCAGTACGTGAGGACATTGAGGAGGTCATCGTAATGCGTGTTATTCTCTTGCAAGATGTGCGGGGCAGCGGCAAAAAGGGCGATATTATTGAGGTCAAGGATGGGTATGCGCGCAATTATTTAATTCCCAAAGGCCTGGCAGCCGAAGCGACCAAGGCTCGCGAATTAGAAATTAAGCAGCAAAAAGCTCGGGAGACCGCCCAACATAACAAAGAGCTGGAGCAATACCGCAGTTTGGCGCAGGCTTTAAAAGGTCAGACTTTTGTCATGCGGGCCAAAGCAGGCGACCAGGGGCGGCTCTTTGGAGCCATTACCACCAGTGACGTGGCCGCTGTCTTGAACGACCGAGGATACAAGCTGGACCGAAAAAAGCTGGAGGTCGAACCGATCCGTCACTTAGGCACGTATACCGTACGATGCCACTTTTATCAAGACATCGTTGCGGATTTTCAACTGCACGTCATGGCGGAATAACGGTACCGCAAGGAGGCCGATGATGGAAGACAATATTAAAGACCAAGAACCTAAAGCGAAGAAGCGCGCCAATACCTTAGAGCGGCGGGTGGCAGCTTTGCATGATATTCTTATGCAAATCTATGGACCTGAGCGACTCATCTTACGCGCAGGGAAATTGCAAGCGCTCAAATATCTGCGATCGGATGACATTGGATTGCGGGCCCTAGCCCTCGCCAAGCTGGTCCGGGAAGATCCGTCATTAAACGAAGTGCCCACCCGTAAAGAAATAGGTCCCTTGCTTAACGATTTGGAAGATGAATTGGCGGACATTTTAGCGCGACGGACCTTGGAGGATGACCTCGAGAAGCGGATTGCGGAAAAAATGCAGGAGAAGCATGAAGACTACGTCCGCGACATTCGTAATCAAATTCTGAAAGAGGATGTGGGTCCGGAATCTCCAGAAACCCTGAAGAAATTTGCAGCCTTAGTCAAGTTGGATGAAGGGGGCCTCACCCAATCAGCCCTTGAGGTCATGCGCCCGAGTCGCCTTGATGAGGTCATAGGTCAAGAGGATGCGATTGACAGCCTTTTGGCTAAACTCGCTTCGCCTTATCCGCAGCATGTCCTTCTCTATGGACCGCCGGGGGTGGGCAAAACGACGGTCGCCCGGCTGGTTTTGGCTGTAGCCCGCAAGCTGCCTCAAAGTCCTTTTAGTGAAGAGGCTCCGTTTGTGGAGGCGGACGGGACGACCCTGCGTTGGGACCCGCGTGAAATTACCAATCCCCTCTTGGGGTCTGTACACGACCCTATATATCAAGGCGCGCGCCGGGATTTGGCCGAAAGCGGCATTCCCGAACCCAAAACGGGTCTGGTTACAGACAGTCATGGGGGCGTGTTATTCATCGACGAAATCGGAGAAATGGATCCGATTTTGCAAAATAAGTTGTTAAAAGTCTTAGAAGACAAACGCGTCTACTTTGACTCGCCATATTACGATCCGTTGGATCCGAACGTGCCTAAGTATGTGCACAAGCTGTTTGCCGAAGGCGCTCCTGCCGATTTCATTCTTATTGGTGCGACGACCAGAAGTCCTGAGGATATTTCGCCTGCCCTGCGTTCGCGCTGCGCGGAAATCTATTTTGAACCGCTGACGCCTAAAGACATTGCTCGCATTGTCATGCAAGCGGCCGAAAAGCTGCAAGTGCGCATCGACGACGGGGCGGTAGACTTGGTGGGCCAGTATACGCTTGAAGGGCGCAAGGCGGTGGGATTGGTGGCGGATGCGTTTTCTGTCGCGTACTTGCGGATGAACAAGCGGCCTGACGTCATTACGCCTGAGGTCATGAAGGATGTGATCAGCCGTTCGCGGCTCATCCCGGTAAAGCCACCTGTAATCAAAGAGCCGATGATAGGTCGGTCACTCGGTCTCGCAGTTGCGGGATACCAAGGGATGGTCTTGGAAATTGAAGCCACCGTGTTCCCAACACTGAAAGAGGGAGAAGGGCGTTGGCGCTTTAATGATACCGCAGGGTCCATGGCAAAAGACTCTGTGTTTAATGCGGCGACGGTTTTACGACAATTGACGGGGCGGGACCTTACCCAATATGATGTTCATGTCAATGTGGTCGGGGGTGGCAATATTGATGGGCCCTCGGCGGGTGTCGCAATCTTTGCGGCTGTGTATAGTGCGCTTACCCAACGGCCGATCCGATCGACCGTGGCGATGACAGGGGAACTCTCCTTGACGGGAAGGGTTAAGCCTGTGGGTGGTATTCCGGAGAAGATTTTTGGGGCACGACAAATTGGCCTGACCACGGTGTTGGTGCCTGAGGACAACGCCGGCGATGTTCCGCCTGGTATTCGGGATATGCGCATTATTTTGGTCAAAACCGTGGAAGATGTGTTAACTGAGGTGCTAGTGTGAGTATAGAAGCCGTCAGGACTCCTCCGCATAGTATTGATGCGGAAGTGTCTGTACTAGGAGCCATGCTGATCCATCCTGATGCAGCGTCTAAAGCGATAGAAATCTTGCAGCCCGAAGATTTCTATCATGAGCCCCACCGTGCGATTTTCGAAGCGGCCATGAGTTTGTTTAACCAAGCCAAGCCATTGGATGTCGTGGTGCTAGGCGATGAGTTGCGCCAGCAAGGGCAATTGGAGGCCACCGGTGGACTGGCCTATTTAATGGAACTGGCCTCGTCGGTGCCGACGGCAGCGCACGTGGAATACTACGCCCGCATTGTGAAAGAGTCGGCCATGACGAGGCGCATTATTTCTGTTTCAACCAAACTGGTGACTGACGCGTACCAAAATGAAATGCCAGCCCAGGATTTGCTGGACCGGGCCCAGAAAGAGCTGTTTTCTTTAGCTCAAACAGGACAACGTGATTACGTGAGTTTGCACCAAGTGCTGTTGGAGACCTTTACGCGGCTTGAGGTCCTTTACGCGAACAAAGGCAAGTTGGTCGGACTGCCGACGGGCTTTCACGATTTGGACCGGATGACGGCCGGCTTGCAGCGTTCAGATTTGATTATTGTTGCTGCCCGCCCCTCCATGGGCAAAACCATGCTTTGCTTGAATTTGGCGCGTTATGTGGCGCTGCATGATCACACCCCGGTTGCCTTTTTTAGCTTAGAAATGTCCCGAGAACAGCTGGCCTTGCGACTGTTGAGCGCAGAATCCGAACTTCCAGCGCAAAGACTGCGGACTGGGGAAATGGATGACAATATGTGGGCTATTGTGAGCCGCGCGTTAGGCCGGCTAGGGGAAGCGCCCATATTTATCGACGATACCCCAGGCATCACCGCTTTGGAACTGCGAGCTAAAGCGCGGCAAATGAAAGTGCAGCATAATATTGGGCTGATTATCATTGATTATATGCAGCTGATGTCAGGGCGTCGGTCAGAGAACCGCCAACAAGAAATTTCCGATATCTCGCGGTCACTCAAGGCGCTGGCTCGCGAACTCGATGTTCCTGTTATGGCGTTGTCGCAGTTGTCACGGGCGGTGGAAAGCCGCACCGATAAAAGACCGATGTTATCAGACCTGCGCGAATCAGGGGCCATCGAACAGGACGCGGATATTGTCGCCTTTTTATACCGCGATGATTATTATACGAAAGACTCAGCAACACCGGATATTACGGAGTTAATCGTGGCCAAGCAGCGCAACGGTCCTACGGGTACCGTGAATTTGCTGTTTAAAAAGGACATTGGCAAGTTCTTTAACACGACCTCTGTAGAACCATAATCCATCAATGGCTGACGTTATGAACGATTTCAGCATAGAAGGGACGAGAGAGATGTCAACAGTAGTCGTGGTAGGCACTCAATGGGGTGACGAAGGGAAAGGCAAAGTCATAGACTTCCTCGCACAGCAAGCAGATGTGGTGGTACGCCACCAAGGCGGTAACAATGCAGGACACACCGTGGTGGTGGAGGACGAAGAATACCGCCTACATTTGATTCCCTCAGGCATTTTATATCCTGATACCTTGTGCGTCATCGCCAATGGAGTTGTCGTCGACCCGCGTGTGCTTTTTGAAGAGATTGACTACTTGCATCGGCGGGGCATACCCACCGATCGCCTGCGGATCTCGTCCGAAGCGCATCTGATTATGCCATATCACACCCGCCNATCGGCTGGGTGTGAATAAACTGGGGACAACATTGCGGGGCATTGGACCGGCATATATGGACAAGGCGGCACGCACCGGTTTGCGCGTCGTTGACCTTCTATATCCTGCACAATTTGCGACCCGGTTAAAGCGAATCTTGGATGAAAAGAATCGCATATTATCCAAGGCCTACGACGTTGAGCCCTTCGACTATGATGAGTTGTTGCAACTGTATCTGTCTTACGGAGAGCGCATGAAGCCTTATGTGGCCAACACGTCGGTGGTCATTAATGACGCCATTGATAATCATGAACGGGTGCTCTTTGAAAGCGCGCAAGGCACCATGTTAGACATCGACCACGGGACCTATCCGTTTGTGACGTCGTCCCATCCTATTGCAGGCGGGGCTTGTATTGGTGCAGGTGTCGGTCCCACCCGCATTGATCAAGTCTATGGGGTGGTTAAGGCGTATACGAGCCGGGTTGGCGATGGGCCATTTCCCACCGAATTGCATGACAATGTGGGTGCTGACTTGCGTGAACGCGGCCATGAATATGGTACAACCACGGGGCGGCCTCGGCGTATTGGATGGCTCGATGCGGTGGTGCTGCGTCATGCTGTCCGTGTTAATGGCTTGACAGGGCTGGCCGTGACCCGTTTAGACGTCTTAGATGATATGCCCGAGGTAAAAATCGGGGTCGGCTACCGCTATCATGGTGAATTAATTCATGAATTACCCGATAGTGTTGAAGTTTTGGCCGAGGTCGAGCCCGAATATGAAACATTTCCGGGATGGAAGGGCAAAATCAGTCAAGCCCGCCGCTTAGAGGACCTGCCTAGGGAAGCGCGTGCTTTTTTGGACCGGATTACCGAGTTGGTGGGGGTGCCATTGGTGCTAGTGTCGGTAGGACGCGAACGCGCGAGCACCATTACCCTGCGCGAGTTGTTCTAAATTCGGCAGTTGCGTTTTAAGTTGAGCCGTGGTATCCTAACAAGTGATGCGGAAGTAGTTCAGTTGGTAGAACGTCGGCTTCCCAAGCCGAAGGTCGCGGGTTCGAGACCCGTCTTCCGCTCCATTTGTTATTTTCGCTCGACTTAATGTCGGCGATTTTTTGTTTTGCGCGCATTGACATCGTCCCATTCCTCTCGGTATGATGGCGATACCGTTTCTTAAAAGGGGATGCTGTTGTGTCTCATACTGACCTTGTCACGTTTTCCCACAATATGATTACGGACCATTTGGCGTTCGGGACCTCAGGAAATCTCAGTGTTCGTGAAGGCGATCTGCTATGGATTACCCCTTCAGGTGTGCCTTTTGACGAGGTCACGGTCCAAGACTTGGTTGGCATTCACGTGGACACCGGTCAGCAGATCGCAGGCAGTGCGCGCCCCTCCTCAGAATTGCCGCTACACCGGGCCGTATATCAGGCGCGTGCAGACGTCCAGGCCATCGTCCATACCCATTCCGAATATGCGGCTGTGTTTGCCGCCTGTAAAGAACCTGTGTTGCCTGTCCATTATCAGCTGGCTCCTTGGGAATATGAGATTGTGTGCGCCGATTATGCGACTTATGGCACCTACGAGCTGGCACAAAATGCGGTAGCTGCTTTGGGTGCGGATCACCACGTCATTTTGTTGCAAAATCATGGGCTTTTGGCCGTCGCGGGAACGTTGGCCGATGCCTATCACATAGCCCGCGACGGGGAGTGGCTAGCGAAACTGTATTACCGGGCGCGGCAATTAGGACATCCCCAGGTTCTGTCACGCGAGGAAATAGCCGCGGTGCGCGAACAATTTCTCCATTATGGCCAAACTCCTTCAGTTTAAGCAAACGGCAGGCGATGGCGCAGCCGTGCGCCAAACGCCATAGCGCCTCCCAAAGCACTATAGACCAACGCACTCCATGCAATCATCGCGTAAGGCCACCATGGCGAGAGCATATCCCAGCGGTACATTTGCGCGCCCAACACGCCATACATTTGAAAGGCGGCGGGCAAGGATGCCGACCAACTGATGTGTAACAGCAATTGGGTCACGACAGATCCCGTGGCGCCGGCAAACCCTCCCACCCATATCGCATCGGAGGCCAAGGCGCCAGGATGGCGAGCTATAACGTACAACAAGCGCATCACCAGTAATGCGGCAAATACATGAAGAATCCACACGAGAGCCGGATCAATGCCCAGCGCCCAAAATACCGTAGGTAAGGAGAGCATCAGGCCCCCTATCAGAGTCAGAATGCTAAGCGGCCGCATGGATTGGCCTCCCTCGAACGAATTCAGACACCTTAGTGTATGCCAAAGTGGTGGGCGTATGCCTGGCATGAACAAGCTAGGGCGGACATACAGTGTGGTGAGGAGGATCGCCATGCTGAGAAAAGTCACCGTGACACTTTCGTCAGTGCTCATGATTGTCGGATTGGTCGTTCTGACATGGGGATTTCGAGACTTACCCCTCGATGAACGTCCTGAATGGATGTCGTGGCAAATGGTTCTGTGGCCCATCATCGTCTTGGGCTTAGCCGATGTCACGCGATTCTTGAGATATTTTCGCCATGGATTGACCGTGCGCGCCGACCGGTTTCGGTTGGCGGTGCATGGGCTGCCCGCTTTCGTGATTGCTGTCGTTCCCGCTGGCACTTTCACAGATTGGCTGGGTCCAAGGAGTATGTGGGCGTTGCTGGATTTCCCCACGGCTAAGGTCATGGCCGCTTTGTGGCTGGCCTTTACCCTGTGGTCGGCGTGGGAGGTGCAGGCCCCATGATGCAGCGAGTGGGCCGGAAATGGGCGTGGATTCTTGTCGCCGTCGGGGCCGCGTTAGTGGCGGGATACAGTACATTGGTATGGAGTATGCGCACGGTACAGGCAACCGTCCCCACGCGTATTGTCATTAATGTGGTGCAGCATAAACTTTATCTATACAGAAATCATAAGCTCTTCCATACGTATCCCGTCGCCGTAGGCAAACCGGAAACACCGAGTCCCCGGGGAGAATTTGTGGTGACCCAAAAAGCTATTTGGGGGGATGGGTTTGGCACGCGCTGGATTCGCTTCTCGGCACCTTGGGGTATTTATGGCATTCATGGCACAAATAAGCCGTGGTCGGTGGGCACGGTGGCGTCTCACGGCTGTTTTCGGATGTACAATCACGATGTCGAACAAGTGTACGCCTTAGTGTCAATTGGCACCCCTGTGACTGTTGAGGGCATTACTCCCTATGTGAAAATCCGGCGTCCCATAAATCCCGGACAAATTGGGCAAGATGTAGTAGAATTGCAACGGCTCTTGCGCCTTGCGCGGGTCTATTCTGGACCCTTGGGCGGCGTCTACACGCCAGAGGTGAAAAAAAGTGTGGAAACCTTTCAGACGATGGTGCATTTACCGGTCACAGGGGTTGCCACGCTTGAGACGACGGCGAAATTATTAGAGTATACGCATCAAACAGGGGCTAAGCCAGGCTACCTGGTACGACCGAGTTGATAGTTGAAATTTAGAGCGAAACGGTGTATAGTAGCCAATGGAACTGCTAACGTAGCTCAGTCGGTAGAGCAACGGTTTCGTAAACCGTAGGTCGTGGGTTCGAATCCCTCCGTTAGCTCCATTGTATTTTGCGCAGCATGGAGCAAATGAAAATGGACATATTGATTGCCCCTACACGATTTCTTCCCAATGTTGGATCACAAGCCGTCGCAGACGCTTTGGAACGCGGCGTTAAACGCTGTCCTGATATTTCCCACGTAATATTACGACCAGTACCTGAAGGCGGACGCGGTACGATGGATACCGTGGTTCGCGCACTTTTTGGGCGTGTGCGCCGCAGCCACACGGTGAATGCCATGGGTCGTCCGGTCGATGCCCGCTGGGCTATGTTTCCGGACGGTACGGCTTGGGTGGATGCCGCTGAGATCTTAGGAGGCAACGAAGTCACCGATGTGAGCCGAGCTAGCTCGTGGGGATTAGGCCAATTGATTGCGGAAATCGCACGCTGGAAGCCTTCCCGTCTCGTGATTGCACTCGGCGATGTGATGACCCATGATGGCGGTTTAGGCCTTTTAGACTTCTTTGGTGTCCATGGTTACGATGTCCACGGTCGGCCGCTTGTGAACGGAGTGCGCGCCGTGGAACTGCTGGATCATGTGGGCGGGATCGCCACCGTTCCCGACATTCCGATGATCGTACTCTATCCCCATGGGTGGCACATGACCGGCAATACCGGCACGACCTGGCAGCAGGGGTTATCCAAAGGCATCGCGCCCTTTCAATTGACAAGCCTTGAGAACCATATGCAGCACGTTTCCCAGCAGCTAGAACAGTTTTGGGGACGAGCGTTGTCTTCCCTAGAAGGCAGCGGTGAAGGAGGCGGGCTGGGTATGGCGCTAATGGGACTGGGCGCACAGGCGTATTCGGCCACGGAATATCTCTTAGATATTTTGCAGATGGAATCCTTCTGGCGCGGTGTCGATTGGGTACTGACGGCACAGCCCACACTCGAAGCAACGCAACCTTTTAGTCTCGCTCCTGCATTGGCCCGGCGTTTGAGGGGAACAAAGATCCCCCTAATTGCGATTACGGAGCGCGTAGGCCAACACTATGAACAATTTTACGACATAGGCCTAAGCGGTATTTACCCCTTAACAGATAAGCCGCGTAGTGCCAAAGAGACAGAGCGCAGTCGTATTCATCTGCTCGAACAGGCGGCTTTTCGTGTGGCTATGTGGATGCGCGCCCTCCCTAATCACATGTGACCGCACGCTGTTAGGGTGTAAGACGCACGTAGCGCGTCACGGCATCCGTGGTGATGCATGTGACTTGGCCGCGCAGGCGCAAATATTCCAAATGGGCCAGTGTCTCGGTCAAGGCAAAACGCCATTGCGAGGGTGTGAGCGGTCGGCGAAACAGAGACTGCGCAACTTCGTAAGCGGTGTGGGGTTGGCTAATGCGGGTTAGCACCTGCTGAGCTCGCTCATGGTGATGCGCGACAATTTCATCAATCCGGTCTGACAAGGCAACAATGAGGGCTTCGTGGGCGGGTAAGGCCAGCTTAACGGGTAGGGTTTGTAAGGTTTTAAGCGAGGTCAAATAGGACGCTAGGGGATCGGGATCCGCGTCAGGCCAGAAGCTAATGTTGGGCGTGATGCGGTCAAGGACTTGATCGCCCGTAAACAGCAACTCGCGACTGGGCCAATATAAAACCAACTGATGATCGGTGTGCCCCTTTTGTTCTATCACCTGCAAGTCGCCAAGATAGGTATTGGCTTGTAGGCCTTGAATAACCGGCGGCAGTTTGACGGCCTGGGCCCAAGTGCGTTCCTCCTCCAGGACGTGAACATCTGTGGCGGGCAATCCATGCTGCGTAAAGAAAGAGGAAAACGACAAATGCTCGGTAAACACCTGATAGGCGGTGTCTTTTTCTTCCTCTAACATCATGACCGGGCACTCCCATAAGGCTTGGGCAAAGCTTGACAAGCCGATATGGTCGGGGTGAAAGTGAGTGATGACAATACCCCAGACCCGGCCGGGTCTTAGTCCCAGGGTTTCGGACGCACGCTGCCACACATCACGCGCTTCGGGAGTGTCCATGCCCAGATCTACCACCAACACTCCTTGGGGCAAGGTGATGACATAACTGTAGACGAACCGTAAGGGCAATGGGACCGGAATCGCCACGCGAAAAATGCCTTCTTGTGGTTCCGTAATCATAGGGGGGAGGGTGCTACCCATGCCATCATCTCCTTCACAAACATTAGTAACACCCTATATGAAAATGTTGATCTTGGCAAGTAATTGACTCCTTGTACTAAGGCGGTGGGACCTGTCATATCTTCTCGCGATAGGAGGAATTCCCATGCCGCGTTTAAGAGAGTGGAAGCCTTTTCTCATTGGATTTATAGGCGTTGTGGTGGGGGCTCTCTTGGTTTTTATGACCGTCGCTAGGGCACCCCAAACCTTGAATTGGCCGGTCACCCAGATTGTCAAAAAGGTTGATCCATCCGTAGTGATTGTGCTGAATAGTCAGCAGCAGGGGCAGCAGTTAAAAGTCCGCGGGATTGGTTCGGGGGTCGTGTTAAACCGGGCAGGCGATATTGTGACCAACGACCATGTTGTGGCGGGCGCAACGCGGTTGGTTGTGGTGCTATCAAATGGTCACCGCTACCGGGCGACCCTCGTGGGTACTGACGCCCTCACCGATCTCGCCGTCATTCACATTCATGCCAAGCATTTGCAGCCTATTGCATTTGCCTCATCGAAGACCATTGAACCAGGTGAACTGGTGGTGGCGATTGGCAATGCCTTAGGGCTCTCCCACACGGTGACCACAGGGATTATTTCCGCTAAAGACCGGGTGATGTTTCATGACGGATGGGAATATCATCTCATTCAAACCGATGCAGCCATTAATCCCGGCAACAGCGGGGGGGCGTTGGTCAATGCCCGGGGTGAACTCATTGGCCTCAATTCCAGTAAGATTGCTCAAGCTGGCGTGGAAGGGATTGGATTTGCGATTCCTAGTGACACGGTGAAAGAGATTTCGCAACAGTTGATTTTATATGGCCATGTGAAACGGCCGTGGTTAGGAGCTACCGTGGAGTCATCAGGTCCGCGGTCATTTGGATTGCTGGTGGTGGGGGTGGTTCCGTCAGGTCCTGCTGCGCGAGCTGGTATTCAGCCAGGCGACTTTATTGTGGCCGCCGACGGAATTCCTGTTCACCAAAAAGAAGATATTGTGAGGGTTTTTCAGAATGTGGGAGTCGGTCGGGCCGTGCGTCTTGACATTATGCGGGGAACTCAACGCTTGCAAAAAGTCGTTACACTACAGGAACTGCCGATGAAGCCGCGCCAAGCGGGGTAGATATAGGAGGCTCTCTCGCATTCTCGTTATGCGGGAGAGCTCGACGACGCGTTATCGACAAGACGTTCTTTACCGTTGTGCTAATGAAAACCGTAAGCTATGGTGGCGCTAAGCATCTTTACTAATCATGAAAGCGGATAGCTATTCGGCAAAGGTGGGAATTCTAAGGGGCACGGCCTTGGCAGGATGCTAGGTGCATCCATAAGGTGGCTTACATAGATGGCGCAATCTTTGGGCCTTGCTCTGTGGCTACAGAGGTTAAAGCTATAGAGGGAGACTGTGGAACATAAGGAGCAAGCGCGTGTAAGAAAAACTCCCACGCATGCCAGTTCCTGCGTGAGAGCTTTCCTTATCCACGAGGAGGAAATGCCCAGTGCCAGAACCAGGGCCATCCCATTGTGGCGAAGACTGTTGTCGCGACGGCCAAAACCGAAATCCATAAAATGTGGCGCGTGACAGGCCATTGCCGATCGGGATGACCGCCCCAAATAAGCGAGAGCAGAAGCGCGCTACCCAAGGTCGTAAGGGCTAGGACGAAAATATGGGGAAGGGATAAGGAGCGGCTGCCCACGGCTGACCGAATCAAGACGATAGAGGATCCCCCGCCAAATGTCGCTGCGAGTGCTGATAATAAAGCGTGCCCAGCCGTTTGCCGATTTTCAGCGGGATTGTCTTCATGCACTAGAAACCCCTCATTTCTGTCAGAGTTCTCTATGTGATATGTATGTGCAATATGGGCCAATAGTACAAGCTACAAAGCCTCTTTCTGGCCCTCGAGCCGCAAAACCTGTAAACTGAAAAGGCAAAGGAAACAGGGTATGGGAAAGGAGAGGGCGATGGCACGGGGCTGGCGCATGCTTACGGTAGGACGCCCCAAAGACAAGCGGGTTACCCAGTTGATAGATGACTACCGTCAACGGCTCACCCCGTGGATGCCAGTGCAGTGGGACAGCGTCACAGAAATCGGTTATCGTTCGGGCCAGGAGCTTGAAACCCAAGAACGCGAAGGAAGACTTCTGCTGGACAAAATCTTGCCGAGTGACTGGGTCATCATTTTGGATATCATGGGACAATCTTTGAATTCCGTCGACCTGAGTGCCAAAATGGCGCACTATTATGACCAAAGTCTCCCTGTGGTGTTTGTGGTAGGGGGGAGTTTGGGATTGTCGGCCCGCATTAAGGACCGTGCCAACTGGCGCTGGTCGCTATCTCCGTTAACCTTGCCGCATGCGCTGGCGCAACTTCTCGTCATGGAACAAATTTACCGGGCCTTTAGCATCATACATCACCATCCCTACCATAAATAGCGAGAACGTCCAAAGACACAGAACGAAAGGCGGAATGATGGCGTGGCAAGGCTCTTTGAACCATTTCGTGTAAAAGATCTGACGGTAAAAAATCGCATTATGATGTCGCCGATGTGCCAATACTCTGTGTGGGAGCACGATGGCCGACCTAATGATTGGCACTATGTTCATTACATATCGCGGGCCGTGGGTGGTGCCGGACTGGTGATGATGGAAATGACGGATGTCGAGCCGGATGGCCGCATTACGGTTCGTGATTTGGGGCTGTGGTCCGATGATCAAATTGACGCGTATGCTCGTGTCATTGAGGGGGTTCATGCGTACGGGGCCAAAGCTGGCATTCAAATTGCCCATGCGGGCCGCAAGGCTGAATCGCCGGAACTAAGTCCCGTGGGACCATCGCCCATTGCGTTTTCCGACCGGTACCGCACACCCAAAGAGCTTAGTCGCGACGACATCAAGCGGCTTGTTGCGGCGTTTGCACAAGCGGCGCGTAGGGCTGTCAAGGCAGGAGCGGATACGGTGGAAATCCACGGTGCACATGGATATTTAGTCCATCAATTCATGTCTCCGCTCTCAAATCAACGCGATGATGAATACGGAGATTATGCACGCTTCGGGACCGAGGTTATCCAGGCTGTGAAGAGTGAATTGCCGGCGGGCATGCCACTTATCATGCGGGTATCGGCGACAGAATATCATCCGCAAGGCTACGACATTGACCAACTCGAATCGATGGCCCGCCAATACCGAGATCATGGCGTGGATGTTTTTGATGTGTCCTCCGGCGGTAATGCCCCTGTTGTTCCTGCGTTCTTTCCCGGCTACCAAGTGCCCTACGCAGAGCGTCTACGCAAGGCCTTAGGCGTTCCTGTTATCGCCGTGGGAATGCTGGAGGCGCCAGCGTTGGCCGAATCCGTGTTGCAACAAGAACAGGCCGATATGATCGCGATTGCGCGCGGGATGCTGCGTGATCCCTATTGGGCCAACACCGCCGCGGCAGCCTTGGGGGAAGGGATCCAAGTGCCCAAAGCTTACGACCGTGCGTTTGGGCCGGATTTCGTCAGCAAGACGCGTGGGAATCCCTCATGACGGTTGCCGACATGCAAGCCCGGGTCGATGCGTGGATCAGCCAATTTGAGGAGGGGTATTTCTCTCCTCAAGGCATGATCTTGCGGCTGACCGAAGAACTGGGTGAGTTAGCCCGTGAAGTCAATCATCAATTTGGCGAAAAACCTAAAAAACCTAGTGAACCAGAAGGCTCGTTAGCGATGGAGCTAGGCGACCTGTTGTTTGTGGTGGTTTCATTTGCTAATGCCTTAGGACTGGATTTAAATGACGTCTTTAACGCGGTCATGGCCAAGTATGAAGAGCGGGATAAGGGGCGTTGGACACCGAAAGCGTCACAATAAGACGCTTGGGGTTTGGAGAAGAGCAAGGAGGCGCTTATGGATTTATCAGCGATTCTTCCCATTCCAGATTTGATGGCCGCCAAGAATTTGATCGTGTTTTCACCGCATCCGGACGATAATGAAGTCGGCGCCGGTGGCACGATTGCCAAACTGATCGACCATGGCTGCCAAGTGACGTATGTTATTGCGACCTCTGGTCAAGCGGGTAGTGAAGATGGACAGATGTCGCCCGATGAACTGGCTGCCATCCGCAAAAAGGAACAGCAAGCTGCTTTGGAGATTTTAGGGGGCGGACGCCTCATCTTTTTGGACTATCCGGATACGCAACTGAAAAAATATGAAGAGGCGCTAGGCCGAGACATCATTCGTGTGATTCGGGACATACGACCTGATTTCGTGATGGCCCCCGATCCTTGGCTGCCTTACGAAGCCCATCCGGATCACCGCACATTGGGGCATCAGGTGTCTACGGGGGTCATTATGGCCCCGTTTGCATTAGCCCAACCGGATTTAGGCACGCCCGTCCCTTCTCCCGCCATTGCCTATTATGGCAGTGCATGGCCGAATACGGTGATCGATGTCACCGAGACGTTTGACCGCAAAATCCAAGCGCTTTCGGCGCATCAAAGTCAGTTTAGCCCACCGCTCGGGCCCCAGCTGATGATGTATCTGACCTTAATGGCGCAAGAGACGGGTAGACCCAAAGGAGTAGAGCGAGCAGAGCCTTTTAAGGTATTGACGCCGCATCATCTGCACTTTAATGCCTTTACCTGGCAGTCTTAAAAGTTGCAGGGAATATTCCGCAAAATCTCGATGCTTGCCAGTCACAGGGCAAAGCGGTAGGCTACAGATAGTCTGAATGAAGAAAAGGGAAAGCAAGACGTTCTTTTCCTCGTGGTGGGGAGACGCGATGTGCTCCCCAATTTGCCAGCATCTTCTGACAGACGAGAGGGTTCGTCCAATCCGGTCAGAGCTCTGCCGCTGATAAGAGCTTTTGGCCAGTGCGAGGATACACCCAGCGACACAAGGAGGATCAACGACGATGGCACCAAATCACTACGATCTCATAGTGCTGGGCGGTGGAACGGGGGGGTATGTCGCGGCCATTCGTGCAGCACAGCTGGGACTCCACACGGCTTTAGTGGATAAAAGCAAGGTGGGGGGAACATGCTTGCACCAAGGCTGTATTCCCACAAAAGCGTTACTGAATACCGCTGAACTGCTCCACACCATCCAACATTTGCCTGACTATGGGCTTACGGGTCAGAATATGGGACTCGATTATCCGAAGGCCTTGGCGCGCAAGGATAAAGTGGTAGACCAACTGTACCGCGGCGTGCAATTCTTGCTCAAGAAGAACAAGGTGACGGTCTATGAGGGATTTGGCCAGTTGGCCGATGCTAGCCACTTAACCGTTACGGCAGCGGATGGCACAGTCACAACGCTCGAAGCGACCAATATTCTGATTGCGACTGGATCTGTGCCGCGCGAAATTCCGGGTATGGCCTTTGATGGTGCCCGGATTATCAGTTCCGACGACGTTCTCAAACGCCCCACAGTGCCATCCTCTATCGTCATTTTAGGGGGCGGAGCGATTGGGGTCGAGTTTGCCTCAATGTACAATGACTTTGGGGCCCAAGTGACATTGGTGGAAATGTTGCCGCACATTTTACCCCAAGATGACGATGAAATTGCGGGCCAATTGACCAAAATGCTGACACGCCGCGGTGTGAAAATCTACGCCGGATCCAAATTCGATACCGATAGTCTGAAAGTCAATGATGATGGTATTCAGGCCGAGGTGGTGTTGCCCGATGCCAGCCGTGTCGCCGTGGCCGGGGAAGCTTTGCTGGTCGCTGTAGGCCGGAAAGCTGTTATTGATGGGCTGGGCCTCGACAAAGCCGGAGTGGAGACGGCACGCGGGTTTATTACGGTCGATGACCACTACCGCACCAATGTGCCGCATATCTACGCCATTGGCGATGTGATTGGCGGCTATTTGCTGGCTCACGTGGCAGCCGCTGAAGGGATGATCGCGGTAGAAACCATGGCCAATGCGGACCCGGAGCTCTTGGATCCCCACCGTGTCCCTCGCATTACGTATTCTCGGCCAGAAGTAGCGTCCGTAGGCCTGACGCAAAAAGAAGCTGAAGCCCAGGGTTATACGGTCAAAGTGGGGACATTTCCGTTTCGGGCGAATGGCAAATCCCTTATTTTGGGGGATGCTGATGGCATGGTAAAATTAATCGCTGATAAGCAAACGGATGCGTTACTTGGGGCTCATATTGTGGGTCCACATGCGTCCGACCTCATCAACGAATTGGCTTTGGCCAAATTCCTTGAAGCGACGTCATGGGAAGTGGCGGAGAGCATTCATGCGCATCCGACAGTGTCCGAGGTTCTGCATGAAGCCGCGCTTGCTGTGGATGGTCGCGCCATTCATATGTGAGCCAAAAAGCCGGTACGCCGGAAGGGGGAACGGAATATGGCGCAGAGAGAACCAGTCTCTGGGCTACCAGTCGATCGAGAAAAATTAAAGACCATGTATTATTACATGGTATTAAGTAGAAGACTTGACGAGCGCATGTGGATTCTTAACCGTCAAGGGAAAGCGCCGTTTGTCATCTCCTGTCAAGGGCAGGAAGGCGCACAAGCCGGGGTGGTTATGGCCTTGGATTCTCAGGTCGACTGGATTGCGCCTTATTACCGCGACCTGGCTGTCGTATTGGCATTTGGTATGACGCCGCGGGAAGTGATGCTGGGGTTTTTGGGCAAGGCGGATGACCCGAGCTCTGGCGGCCGGCAAATGCCTGCGCATTATGGACATCGTGCACGGCGGATTTTTACGGGATCGTCGCCGGTGGCCACGCAGGTGACACAGGCGGCGGGGCTGGCATGGGCGTTCAAGCTGCGTCATGAGGCCGCGGTGGCGGTGGCCTTTTTAGGAGAAGGTTCCACCAACCAAGGGGAGTTTCACGAGGCCTTAAACTTTGCGGCGGTGCAGCGTGTGCCGCTGATTGTAGTGGTCGAGAACAATGGCTACGCTATTTCGGTGCCGCAGAACCATCAAATGGCGATTCATAATGTTGCAGACCGGGCTGCGGGGTACGGAATTGTGGGCGTTGTCGTACAGGGGTCTGACCCGCTTGCGGTGTATGAGGCGGCGCATGCGGCGCGCGAGAGAGCTGTGGCTGGCGGGGGACCCACGTTGATTGAGGCCAAAACGTATCGCTATACCGCACACTCGAGCGATGATGATGACCGCAGTTATCGTAGTCGGGAGGAATTGTTGCGGGAAAAGGCGGATGATCCGGTTGTGGTCTTCCGAGAATCTCTCATGCGCCTAAACGTATGGGACGAGCGGCAAGAGGAACGGTTGCAACAAGAAGTGCGGGCGGTGGTCGATGATGCGACAGAGTATGCATTAAACGCGGCGATGCCAGACCCCTCGACCTTAATGGACCACGTGTATGAGAAGGATTGATGAAAGGAGTGGGGACATTGGCATCTTTAAATATGACCCCGGAGTTGCTCAAGGAGATGTATTACACCATGGCTCTATCGCGGGCCTTGGATGACCGGATGTGGATTCTGAACCGGCAAGGGCGAGCACCTGTGGTGTATTCTGCTAACGGCCATGAGGCTGTCCAGGTGGGAGCTGCGATGGCTTTGAACCGGGGCGAAGATTGGATTGTGCCTTATTACCGGGATTTAGCGATGGTATTGGCTTATGGCATGACCCCACGTGAGGTGATGTTACACCTTTTAGGACGTGCGGACGACCCGAACTCGGGCGGCCGTCAGATGCCGGCACATTGGGGCCTTAAGCGACGGCACATTTTAACGACTGGGTCTGTGGTGGCAACCCAGGATGTGCACGCAGCAGGTCTGGCGTTGGCATCGAAGGTGCTGAAAGATGGCCGGGTCTCTATGGCCTCTTTTGGAGAAGGGTCCACGAGTCAAGGAGAATTTCATGAGGCACTGAATTTTGCTGCGGTGCATAAGCTCCCTGTCATTTTTCTCAACGAGAATAACGGATATGCTATTTCCGTTCCAGCACGCAAGCAAATGGCCATTATGGACGTTGCCGCGCGGGCCCAAGGCTACGGGATGCCGGGCGTCATTGTGGACGGCAATGACCCGGTTAAGGTCTATGAAGTTACGCGAGAGGCGGCAGACAGAGCACGCCGCGGAGAAGGACCGACCTTAATCGAAGCGAAAACCTACCGATTTGTGCCGCATTCCAGCGACGATGACGACCGGGCTTACCGGAGTCGTGAGGAAGTCGCGGAGTGGAAAAAGCGGGACCCGGTGATTACGTTTGAAAAGCGTCTCCTCGACGAGAAGGTCATGACGGAAGAAGAATTAAAGGCATTCCAGCAGCGGATCAAGGATGAAGTGAACGACGCCACAGAGTATGCAGAAAAAGCGCCGTTGCCTGATCCCGCGACGCTTTGGCAGCATGTCTACGCTGATTAAATCCATCCCATTTCCCTTGAATGCTCAAACGAGCAATCACCACAAAGGAGGGCAGTCCCGGCCACAGGGAAACGGGGAGTATCGCAGCCGGGGATCCGTATGGCGGTAATGAGTTATTTGGAAGCAATACGTGAAACATTGCGGCAAGAAATGCGCCACGATGAGCGCATCATCATTTATGGGGAAGATGTTGGCGTACGGGGCGGGGTGTTCCGGGTTACGGAAGGCTTGCAAAAAGAATTTGGCGAGGACCGGGTGATTGATTCGCCGTTGGCGGAAGCGGCAATTGTTGGAACAGCCATAGGGGCTGCGGTGAATGGCTTGCGTCCTGTGCCAGAGATTCAGTTTGCAGACTTTATTTTTCCGGCCATTAACCAGATTGTACAAGAAGCGGCTCGTATTCGTTACCGGTCCAATGGGGCCTTTGGGGTCCCGCTGGTCATCCGGGCGCCTTTTGGTGGAGGTGTCCATGGGGCGTTGTACCATTCCCAGAGTGTCGAGGCGTTTTTTGCCCACGTTCCCGGATTAAAAGTGGTGATTCCGAGTACGCCTTATGACGCCAAAGGATTGTTGGCAGCAGCTATCCAAGACGAAGATCCAGTACTGTATTTTGAACACAAGGCGGCCTATCGCTCGATTAAAGGGGAAGTGCCTGATGAGCGTTATCTCATCCCCATTGGCAAAGCCGACCTCAAACGAACCGGTAAGGATGTCTCCATCATTACGTATGGGTTGATGGTCAACTATGCGTTGAAAGCGGCCGAAACCTTGGAAAAAGAGGGGATTTCGGTAGAAATTCTTGATTTACGCAGCATTCGGCCCTTGGACGTGGAGATGATCTTAGAGACCGCCAAGCGGACCGGGAAAGTGCTCATTGTGCATGAAGATAACTTGACGGGCGGCATTGGTGGCGAAGTGAGCGCTTTAATCGCCGAACATGCGCTGTTCCACTTAGACGCACCAATTATGCGTCTAGCTGGACCGGACGTCCCCGCGATGCCTTACAGTCCACCCCTGGAACATGCGTTTATGGTTACCAGCGACAAAATTACTGAGGCCGCCCGCAAGCTCGCCAAGTTCTAAATGCAGGTCGGATGGCAAGGAGGAGAATTATGGCAGAAGTTGTGCTTATGCCCCAATTAGGGGAGTCCGTCACAGAAGGCACGATTGGTCAATGGCTCAAGAAGGTCGGCGATACGGTCGAAAAATATGAGTCTCTGCTTGAAGTGACGACAGATAAGGTGAACGCCGAGGTGCCCGCGCCCATAGGGGGCACGGTCAGCAAGATATTGGCGGAAGAAGGGCAAACCGTTGCGGTCGGCACCCCAATTTGTGAGATTACAGCGTCAGGTGAGTCGTCTGCAGATACGGCCCCAGCCGCAGCACCCGCTGCTGCAAAATCCGCTTCGGCCCCGGCTGCAGCCCCGTCCGAAATGGCTCAACAGCCTGCGCCTGAGACAACGGGGAGCAAGGATTTGCGCGGGCGCTATTCCCCTGCGGTTCGCCGCTTGGCAGAAGAAAATCACATTAATCCCGACACCGTTACAGGGACCGGAGCACAAGGGCGCGTCACACGGGATGATATCTTGCGGGCTGCCGCTGCCAAACCTGTAGAAGCGGCTCAAGTCCCCGTTTCTACCGAACCGGTCACACAGCCAGCTCCCGTACCCCCAGGCCCACCGTCCGCGCCTGTCAGTGCTCCTGCAGCGGCCGCTGCGGTGATCGATGCCGATGATGAAGTGGTGCCGCTGTCTTCGGTGCGCAAGGTTATTGCCGACCGTATGATGCGTTCCAAAGCGACCGTGCCACATGCATGGCTCATGATGGAAGTGGACGTCACTTCGCTGGTGGCCTTACGGGAGAGCCTCAAAGAGGAATTTAAGGCCCGCGAAGGGGTGTCACTGACCTACATGCCGTTTATGTTGCGAGCGGTGGTGCAGGCGTTGAAAGCGGTTCCGGAAATGAATGCGCAGTGGAACGGAGATAGTATTGTTCTAAAGAAACACGTGAACATCGGAATGGCGACGGCGACCGACCGCGGCCTCATTGTGCCGGTCATCAAGGATGCGGATCAGAAGAACATCGTAGGGCTGGCCAAGGCCTCTCAAGATCTGGTGAAACGGGCCCGGAGCGGTCGCCTGACGATGGATGATTTGACGGGAGGTACGTTTACCGTCGACAATACCGGGGCTATTGGCACGGTTCTGACATACCCCATTATCAATGCCCCCGAAGTAGGCATTGTGACCATGGAAGCCATTGTTAAGCGCCCCGTCGTGATCCAGGATATGGTGGCCATCCGATCTATGATGAATGTCTGCATTTCCTTCGATCACCGGGTGGTGGACGGAGCCGAGGCCGGGAAATTTATTCAGGTGATCAAGCAAAACCTGGAATCGATTGGGCCTTCCACTTCGCTGTACTAATACTTTAGGGGACCACGAGAAGAGGGAAAGGAGTGCGAAGATGGAGTCATTGCCAATCATACACACCGACCGCAAAGCCCCATCACAACCTTTGCCACCATGGCTGAAGGTGCGCTTGACGCAAGGAAAAAACTATGTAGACCTCAAGAATTTGATGCGGTCTCAGACCCTGCATACCGTGTGTGAAGAGGCCTTATGTCCCAATATTTATGAGTGCTGGGAAAGCCGTACGGCCACGTTCTTAATCTTGGGGGACATTTGTACGCGCAATTGCGGATTCTGCGCGGTAACGACAGGGCGTCCTACGGGACTGGATTGGGAAGAGCCTCTGCGTGTGGCGCAAAGTGTCGAGGACATGGGCCTTAAGCATGTGGTGATTACATCCGTGACGCGAGACGATGTGCCTGATGGGGGATCTGCAATTTTTGCCGAGACCATTCGGGCGATTCGCCGCCGTGTGCCGACTTGTACCATCGAGGTGCTGACACCGGATTTCTTAGGGAATTGGGACGCGCTGATTACCGTGGCCGATGCTCATCCTGAAATCTTCAACCACAATACCGAAACGGTTCCTCGTTTGTATCGCCATGTACGCCCTAAGGCGAAATACGAACGGAGCATGGAGTTTCTGCGCCGTGTCAAGCTTCATGACCCATCCATTGTCACGAAATCGGGCATCATGGTGGGCCTTGGGGAAACACGAGAGGAAATTCATCAGGTGTTCGAAGACTTACGTGCCAATTTGGTGGATGTGTTGACCGTAGGGCAATACTTGCGTCCTGATGCCAAACATCTCCCCGTCGAACGGTATTACCCGCCGGAGGAGTTTGCGGAAATCAAAGAGGAAGCTTTGGCTCTGGGCTTCAGCCATGTGGAATCAGGTCCTTTAGTGCGGAGCTCGTATCACGCAGCGTCGCAAGTCCCTGAGGTGCGCTAAAATGTCACAGGCTGCCTATGTCGTCGATTTAGGAACGATGGCCTATCTTCCGGCGTGGGAGTTGCAAAAGCAAGTGGGACAACGTGTCGGACTAGGGGCTTTGCCCGATATTGTGTTGTTGGTCGAACACCCACCCGTTTATACGTTGGGGCGGGCGGCACGCGGATCGCATGAAAATTTGGTCTGGGATGCGGCACAGCGCGCCAAAGAAGGTATTGAGTTTGTGGAAGTCGACCGGGGCGGAGACGTGACCTATCATGGCCCCGGCCAATTAGTCGGATATCCCATCTTTGACTTGAATCGCCACGGCCGTGATTTGCATCGTTATTTGCGCGATCTTGAGGAAGTCTTGATCCGCACACTGCAGGACTTTGGCATTGAAGCGGGCCGCATGCCGCCTCACACGGGGGTTTGGGTCGGTCATGACAAAGTGGCGGCGATTGGGGTAAAGGCGAGCAAATGGATTACCCAACACGGTTTTGCCTTAAACGTCGATCCGAATTTAGAGCATTTTACCGGGATTATTCCGTGTGGGATTCACGATAAAGGGGTGACCTCGATGCGCCGGTTGTTAGGGACATCGATCACCCTCGAACAAGTCAAGCCGGTAGTCATTCGCCATTTAGCAGAAGTGTTTGACGTGGCACTGACGCCTGTTTCGCTGCAAAGCTTGGATGTCCACGCGAACACTGTGTGAAAATCGTTAAACAGCATGCTACGGCAAGCCTTTTCCTGATGAAGGAAGGGCTTGCCCGCGTTTTAGGGGCAAATGGACACGGGTAATTGCTGCGGGTGGCCCTAGGCGCTTTTTCGCACGGATGGTACAGTGAGGAAGGATGAGATAGTCATCCTAATGGGAAAGTGGGGAATCCACAATGATGCATGAGACCGAACGCTACCCGGATTGGGCTCGCAGCATGAAGCATGCGCAAGAAGATATTGGCTTGTTAATGGCGCATTTGATGGAATGGAAGGCAATTTTCGATCAGGAACTGCCGACTGATACGGCAGCGGGCGCTTTAGACCGGGCCGTAACCGCGTTAGAGCTGGCGACATCCGAAATGATGGTGGTGCTGTCCGCGTTGGACGGAGACGATATGCCGTATCAAGAGACGGAAGGGGATGCATTCTCCTCCATGCGCCGCAACGCTCCCGATTTATACGACGACCCGACGGAAGAGGAGTTAGACGAGGATTAACCTTTGCGCGAGATGGAGACGGTCATTGGGAATCGAACCCAACCAATCCCTTCGGGATTGCCGATCGGTTTGCAGCCGATGGGGAACCCAGTTCCATGACCGTCGTATCTGTTCCAAGAGGCTATGGCTTTAAAAGGTAACGCCGCAAGTCCTCTGTTCGAAATCCCACGACAATTTGTTCCGTACCTTCTTGGGTACGTATCACCGTGGTAGGGGTGGCGTCGGAGCCAAGCGCTATGACTTCGTCTATCCATGCGGGATTTTTTCGGATATCGCGTTCCTCAAATGCGATTTGATGATGAAGAAGCCAAGCCTTCTCTTGTTGACAGGAATGGCATCCTGGTTGTGTATAGACAATCACTTCCATACCCGCGCCTCCCTTCGTGCGGGTATTATTATACCCATTTGCTAGACCATAATCTAGGATTGGCAATGACAAGATAAAAGCTTCATACCCAATGGGGTATGTATTCAACCGCGCCCACGAAAAAATGGTTCTAAAGGATCAGGGGCAAGGTGCTTTGGTATCATTGACGCGCTTCCCATTTATGGATATAAGTAAATAAGAATGAGGTGTTAAAGATGTATGAACCCTTAGCAGAAGTCTACCGTGCCCTCGGGGACGGATATCGGTTGCGGATTTTGGCGATGTTGAAGGTGCGCGAAACCTGTGTGTGCGAAATGGTGGCGTTGTTGCCCATTACGCAATCAGCGGTGTCGCAGCATCTGAGAAAGCTGAAACAAGCGGGATTGGTGCAGGAAAGACGGCAAAAATACTGGATATACTATCGCCTTAATGAGGCGATGGCCTCTCCCGTCGCGAATCTGGTGCAGGCTTTACCGGAAGAACCGAGCGATGTGCAGTGGCTAACGACGCATGCCGTGGGATGGCCTTGTACCGTCGCAGAAAATGGGGCTCGCAAGACGAACGATGCCGCGGACGAGGAGGGAGAAGCTGTATCAGGGCAACCTGGGCACAGCGAACGCGATGCAGGATTATACCGTTGATGTGGCTAGAACGTCGGACGGAATAGCGGATGCGTCGGTACGGTCGTTTCATTTAACCTTAGGAGCGCGCCGCGGTGCGTTGTCTTTGGGATTCAATCCCGTGGAAACGTTGCTTTCTGCGCTTGGGTCTTGCTTGATGACGTCACTGGCGATGGTGTCGGAGTTGTCACGGGTGCCCATTACCACGATGCATATGCATCTTCGTGGAACACGTCAAGATAAGCCGCCGGTTTTGGTGGCCGTGGGATATCATCTGACGGTGGTCACGGATTTGGGGCGCGAACGGGTCGATCGGTTGATAGAGTTGGCCCACAAAAACAGCACGGTTTTTCAAACACTGTCGGGAGCCGTGCCGATATCCGGGACGTGGGATTACGGCTCCCTTGGTTCCTAAGCGATTTTAGGTGCAGGGAGAAGGAATTAGTCTGTTGTGCCTAATTGTTGGACCCAACGCCGGGACAAGATAGGGACGAATGACCCTAGGGAATCGAGAATGTCTTGCGTAAGCTTAAGCCGTGGTCAGTCTCGAGAGGCTTAGGAGACCGAAGACGCAACGGAGGGAGTGAGGACGATGTACAACTACAACAGTTACAGTGTGTCAGACGGCATTGATGGCAAGCTGATGGGAAAGACCTTGGCCTATTTGGTGTTGCTGTTAGGGATATTAATGATTGGCAGTGTGATCGGGGTGGGACTCGGTTCGGTCGGGCTGTGGGTGGGCTTTATCCTCGCCATTTTATCGACGATTATGGTCTCGCGCCGGGTCGGCAACAGCGGGCAGGCTTTGATGTGGGGCATTTTGGCGGCCATCGGTATGGGAATGATGATTTCGACCGTCTTGTGGTATGCCATTCTTTATCAAGGACCGCTCCTCTTTACGACCGTCATTGCTTTGCTGCTGGCGGTGTTGGTTGCCGCTGCGGTCGTCGCGTGGATTCCGTGGGATTTTAGCAAAATGGGGCCGCTGCTCTTTGTCGGTTTGATTGTATTGCTGGTGGTCGGCTTGTTGTCGATGGTGATTCCGAGCATGGGTGGCGTGATGATGTCCCAGGCTTACAACATTATCGGTGTCGTGATATTTACCGGGTATTTGATGGTGGACTTTGGCATCATGCGCTACCGGTCACGGGCCTTTCCCGAGGACGGCATGGCCATCATGCTTGCGGTCTCACTGCTCGTCGACATTGTCAACTTGTTCCTCTTCTTGCTGCGATTGGGGCGGCGCTGAGCCGTCCCTCTTTTTTTATCGCATCCCCTGATTCTTCCCCATATTTACTGCACTCACATCATGCAATTGCTGGAGCACGACCGGGGTTGTGTTCGCTTAGCGGCGAGCTAGCTTTGCTATTGGCTACGGGCCGATGAATCCCATTGGCCCGACGGAGAGGAAGGATGAATCATGCAAACATTGACATTCGATGTCGTGACCATAGGAGGAGGACCGGGCGCCACCCCGGGAGCTCAGCTGCTGGCTCAACAAGGGCAGAAGGTGGCCATTGTGGAAAAGGGTGCGGGACTGGGGGGCACGTGTTTATTTGAAGGCTGCATTCCGTCCAAGATCTTCTTGGAATCTGCCGCGCGGATCCGTGCGATTGGAGTGGATGCAGGCTTTGGCGTGCAAGGAGCCCATTTTGACACGATTAATTTAGACCGCATCCGGGCACGCAAGCAGGAGATTTTGGCAAAGCGGGCGGGTGGTGCTCAAGTCGCCTGTGACAAGCTTGGAATAACCGTGATCCAAGGCGTTGCCGACCTTCTTGATCCGCACCATGTGACTGTTCAGACGGCGAATCACGAGTCGATTCTTCTTGAGGCCAAAACGCTAATCATTGCACCCGGATCCGTCTCTCGGCCCTTGGAGGTGCCCGGAGCGGATAATGAGGGCCTGTGGACTAGTCAAGAGGCGTTAGAGCTTGCCGAAATTCCCAAGACCCTTTGCATCATCGGTGGGGGATACATTGGGATGGAACTGGCGACCTTGTATCACGCACTCGGAAGTCAGGTGCACATTTTAGAGGCCGGTCCTCGCATTTTGCTTACCGAAGATCCCGGCATCGCGGAGCATCTCGTGCAGACATGGCAGAAAACGGGGGTATCCATCCCCATTGAAACGGGCATTACGCTCGACGCCATTGAAAGTACCGGGAAAGCTTTGGGCCATCAGCGCGTGCATTACCGCGCTGCGACTGGTGAAGTCCGCATACTCGAGGCGGACCGCGTCTTGATAGCGGTAGGGCGGGCCCCGGCCACGCCTCAGCTCCGTTGGGATCGCGTAGGCATTACCCTAGGGGCCCGAAAGGAAGTTCCGGTAAATGAGTTCTATCAAACCGTCGTTCCCAGCATTTATGCTCCGGGGGACGTCAATGGGGAGGTGATGCTGGCCCATGCCGCAACGCGTCAATCCCTCATTGCCGCGCAGCAGATCTTGGGCCGAACCACGGTTCCCAACGCGCTGGTAGTGCCCCATGTGGTCTTTACGGACCCGGAAATTGCCGCCGTTGGTGCGGACAGCCGTGACTTAGCTGCGCATCCGCAATGGGCCATGACATCTTGGCCGTATCGTCAAGACGCCCGGGCGTTGATTATGGGGGACGCGGAAGGTTTTGCGCAGATGATTTGGGATCAAAAGACGCATGCGTTGTTAGGGTTGCAAGTGATTGGGGCGGAGGCGGGTGAATTAATTGAGGAAGCCACCTATATTATCACCCACCACGGCACCTTAGAATCTCTGGTTGAGTCGATTCATCCCCACCCGACACTCAATGAAGTGGTGAGTGAATTGGCGGCTCATGCCCTTGATGAGGCGGAAAGACCTGAGGAGTAATCAAAGACCTCACAGGAAAATCATACTAGGCTAGGAGGAAGTTCCGATGAATATAGATCATTTGACCGCCATTACCGACGAAGAGCTGAAAAATGCTCAGTATTTTCATGGGCACAAATGCCCCGCCATGCCGCAAGGGTTGCGAGCCGGCCATTTAGCGATGGATATTCTTGGTGTTTCGCGCGCGCAAGGTGGAGGAGAATTGCAAGCCATTGTGGAAATCGGCGATCATCATTTTTCGGGCTGTTTTGCCGATGGCGTTCAATTTGCGACGGGCTGCACGTTTGGGAAAGGCAATATCACCAAACAGCCTTTAGGAAAATTTGCCCTGACGCTTATTGATACGGCGACGAAGCGCGCCGTCCGAGTCACGGCAAAATATGAACGGATGAAAGTCTGTCTTGACATGCCCTTTTTCACCCTCAGAAAGTCTGGTGTGCCGCCATTTAAGTTGGATCCCGAGGTGGTCGAGCCGCTCATTGACGATGTTGTCCACCGGGATTGGAAAGAGATGTTTGATGTCAAACTCTTTGACGAGTATCCCGTCGAGAAACATGAAGAAACGTTCGAGGCTGTCGAGTGCGCGCATTGCAAGGAAATGGTTGTGACCCGTTACACCAAAGAACTCGAAGGCCAACGGTATTGTCTTGTCTGCTTTGATGCTCAGGCGTTTCGAGCTAAGGACTGATGCAGAATGATTGCGCTGGTTGCGGTTCTCATATTTTTGGTGTCGACGGTCTTTGCGATGTTGGGAATGGGCGGCGGGATGCTTCATGTGCCGATATTGCTGTGGTTTGGCTATCCCTTAAAGACCGTCGCCCAACCCGTAGGGATTCTTCTCAACGGCATCACCACATTGGTCGCGCTCGTGGTTTATGCCCGCAACCGATTGGTGGACTGGAAAGGGAGCTGGGGGATGGCGGCAGCTGCTTTGCTAGCAGCGCCGTTAGGAAGCATTGTGGCCCGTATGGTGGCGGATCGCTTGTTAATCATTCTGCTGGTCCTCATGATTTTCTTTGCTGCCATCAGAACCTTATTGACCGCTCACAAAGCCGAACCCGAGAAGTTTGCCCCGAGCCGGATGCGCCAAGTGTTAGGCACCATCGTCGTGGCGTTCGCGGCTTTTCTGGGGGCGATGCTGGGACTTGGGGGCGGCACCCTTATCAGTCCCATGCTAATGTGGATGGGATATCCGACGAAGAAAGCCGTGGCGACATCGGCATTCGTCGTCACTGTATCTAGCGCCTCGGGGTTTGCTGGACGCGTGGGTCATATGGCGGCATCGTGGGAGCTGATCTTGGTCCTGTCGTTGGCTGTGATGCTGGCGGCGTGGTTAGGAAGCTGGGTAATGGCCACGCGTGCTAAGCCTAAGTGGGTCAAGTACGGTTATAGTCTCTTGTTAGTGGGGGTGGGAATCAAGCTCTTAATCCCGATTCTCTAGGTTCACTCTGGGCAGAAGATGGAAAAAGGAAGACGGCCGTCAAGATCTCGACCATGGCTGTCTTCTAGCGTTGTGTCGATGGACCTAGAAATCTCATTCCTTGTGGCCATAAAGGAGTTATGGCGATGGATATGCCACGCTCATCATCTCGGATGCTGCAATGGGGTCTGGCTGCTTATTGGTTTTCCTTAAATATGGAAGGAGCCGCGCTCCTTACCATTTTGATCCCGATGACCTTACTCCAAGTGTCTCCCGTAGGACATGTCGGCCAGTTGGCGCGTATCGTGTCCTTGGCCGCGCTATTCACCATGATTGTGCCCCCTATTGCCGGCGCCTATTCGGACCGTCAAAAACGCCGTGGTAAACGCCGCATGCCGCTGATGTGGTGGGGGACGGCGCTAAATGTGGGGGGCTTGTTGATGATCCCTGGGGTGTCACGAGCCTCAATCTTAACCGGGATCGTGTTGGTTACCGTGGTGGGGCAAGCGGCGTCGCAGACGGCTTACCAGGCGATGATGCCCGAAATCTTGCCCTCAAGCAGGTGGGGAAAAGCATCGGGTTACATGGGGCTCGCAAGTTTGCTGGGAACAATCACGGGACTGGCCACGGCGGGATTTGCGCCCAGTGCCATTCGGTACCCGGTGTTAGCTGGCATCATGGGAATAGGCATGATGGTGACCACACTGGGCGTAAATGAGGACCGTGGCCCTTGGGAATCGGCCTTACCGCATGTGACGATGGGCAATCACAAGAATTTTATTCGAGTTTTTTGGGCGCGCTTCTTGGTGATGTTGGGACAAACCTTTCTCATGACTTATATTTTGTACTTTTTCTCGGAAGTTTTGCATGTATCACAACCGGGAGCTCATACGGCCTTTGTGGGTGGGGAAGCGCTCCTGGGTGCAGCGTTGTCCACGGTGATCATCGGCCGGCTGTCTGACCGTGTGAGCCGCCGCGTGGTGGTCTTCCTGGCGGGCTTGCCGATGGCCGCCGCATCATTGGGATTTGCGCTCGATCCCACAATCCAGGCCATGACGCTTTGGGCGCTGCTTTATGGGGTGGGATATGGCGCTTTTTTATCCGTAGACTGGGCTCTTGGTCTGGAGTCGATTCCGGATTTGGCCAATGTGGCTCGTGATTTAGGAATATGGGGCATCGCCTCCAATTTACCCGCCGTGATTGCGCCCGCCGTCGGGGGGTGGATTTTAGTACACGCTATGAATCCCCGGCAAGGCTACACGACGCTTTTCGTCACGGCGGCGGTTATGTTTTTGCTGGGGTCTGTGGCCGTCCTCACTTTGGGCAAACCTTCGGCTGAAAAACCGTGGTCTTTATTTCTGGCATGGTTGGTCTATATTTTGGTGACTCCCTATGTACGGATCCGTTACCGGGTTCACGTTGTAGGAAAGCTAGCACTTCACCGCCATGCCTTGCTTGTGGTGGGAAACCATGGGCAAGATATCGAGGGACTGGTGGTTCCTTTGCTGCTGTTTCGGTCCCGGCCATGGGGTGCGCGGGTCATTTCAGCGGGCTCACAACGGTTGTTTGAACCAAATTTTTTTACCACCCGTTTGCCAGAGCGCTGGGGATACTGGTTAAGTGCTGTAAATGTAGGTCCTGTATTGTGGCGTCTTGGGGTGCGGCCTATAGAAAATCAACCGCTGTTCCGCCCCATTACGAGTTGGGCGTATCATATTTTTCAAACGCAGGGCAATCTTCTTGCGAGCGCGGTATTCACCGAGGAGGTGCTTACGGGTTTGGCCATGGTGAGGACAAATAAGGCGCCGCTGCGGCTACGCGACCTTTGGCAGCCGCGCTATGCCCGGCAAGGTGCTTGTCTTGTCAGCGTCACCGCCCTGCAAGAGCCCTATCGGCACCAGATGCGCCAGCAACTAGCCATGCATATCCGGCAACAAATAGCGGAACTATTAAATGCCGTCCGCGATGGCGATCTATTGTATTTGACACCCGAAGGCCGCTATACCCAAGACGGACGCGTGGGCCGGTTCCGCATGCTTTGGACGGTAGCTCAACAACACATCCCAGAGGTTGTGGGGATGGCTACCGCCTATGACGTGTTGCGCCCGGGCCCTTTGCACGTCTGGATGAGGTGGACCGAGAGGATGAAAGCCCCTTGGGCGCAAACCATTTTGCGAGCTAGGCGGCCGATTACGGCGAGTCATGTGGTGGCGGTCGCGGTTGAAGGCATGGCCGATGAATCTTCAGCCATGGCCCGGGCGAAGGCGCTGATGGCAAAAATTCCCGCGGATGCCCAGGTGGCAAGTGACTTGGCGACACGGCCAGATGAGGTGTTGACCCGCGCGTTGCACTTTCTTTGGCCTCGGCATCAGCACGGCGTGGTTTGTGACCCGCGGTTACCAGGAGTACCGGATCTTGTGCAGTATTACCGCAATCAATGGGATGAAACGATAGCGGCGTTAACCCAGATAAGCGTAGAGGAACGTCAGGATCAAACCGAGCCAGAATAGCGGATATGCGACAAAAAGCCGGGAGCGCGTAACGCTCCCGAGGTGGAATCCGAGCCCTCAACCAATTCCATGGCACGGCCGCAATCCGTTTCCGTGCGTCCCACAGTTATTATACCAAATTTTGGTAGTTACTCAAGTGGTTCTTGATTTTCTACTATATGCTCTTTTGTCATATCCTATGCTGCGATGGCGCAAAATGCATCAGAGTACAAGTACTTCTCAAAGGCGATGTGGCTCTGATCCAAAACAAACCTACAACGTCGGTCGGCAATCATGGGGCTTTGGCACCGTCTGATTATTGACAGGACATTAGGTAAAAGATAAAATAAATTGTTGTTGTGCAGGGCAAGTATCTGCGCCCGTAGCTCAGGGGATAGAGCAGAGGTTTCCTAAACCTTGTGTCGGTGGTTCGAGTCCTCCCGGGCGCACCAAAATTGGGGATTTTTCTACGATAGCGTATGAACCTTTTATGGAGCTCGCCCTCAAGGAAGCCGAGCGTGCCGCGCAATCCGGAGAAGTGCCGGTTGGGGCCATCTTAATTCTTGACGATGGGACTGTCGTTGCACAAGACCATAATCGCCGTGAAAGTGACCACGATCCGACTGCCCATGCAGAAATGCTTGTGATTCGAGCGGCATCCCAAAAACTGGGGCGATGGCGTCTGACTGGGACGACGTTGCTTGTGACGCTTGAGCCTTGTATAATGTGTGCGGGTGCTATTATATTAAGTCGGATAGATCGATTGGTTTTCGCTACACGGGATCCCAAAGCTGGCGCTGTGTTGAGCCTGTATCAAGCGCTATCGGATGACCGTCTCAATCATCGCGTGGCGATTCATGAAGGTCTCTACCAACAACAGGCACAAACGC
The DNA here is from genome assembly GCF_002903155.1 of Sulfobacillus sp. hq2. Taxonomy (NCBI): domain Bacteria; kingdom Bacillati; phylum Bacillota; class Clostridia; order Eubacteriales; family Clostridiales Family XVII. Incertae Sedis; genus Sulfobacillus; species Sulfobacillus sp. hq2. Next base: position 87,400 of record NZ_NWUL01000011.1, read on the forward strand.
TGTTGCGGGACTTTTTTCGGGCCCGGAGAATAAAGGACAAGTGAATAGTGCGGAGAGGTGTCTGAGTTGGTCGAAGGAGCCCGACTCGAAATCGGGTAGGCGGCTAAAACCCGTCTCGTGGGTTCGAATCCCACCCTCTCCGCCACGATATTGATCTGGAGGGGTGGCCGAGCGGTTTAAGGCGCACGCCTGGAAAGCGTGTTGGTGGGCTAATCCTGCCTCGAGGGTTCGAATCCCTCCTCCTCCGCCATTTGCATCATGTATTCGCCGTAGAGAGGCCATGGAGCAGCATCGATTGGGTCCCGCGCGGACAACACCTGTGAACCCCGTCAGGCCCGGAAGGGAGCAGCGGTAAGCGGGAACGTTGTGGTGCCGCGGATCACCTGATCGGTGCTGCCCTATGGCTTTTCTTCTATTCCTCAGGAGGGATGACTGTGGCCCACCAAGCACTATACCGCGTCTACCGGCCTCGTGACTTCCACGAGGTGATGGGGCAAGGACGGGTGGTGGATACCTTACGCGAAGCGGTTCGGCAGAATCGTCTCACGCATGCTTATTTGTTTGCAGGTCCTCGTGGGACGGGTAAGACCAGTGTGGCGCGCATTATGGCCAAGGCGTTAAACTGCCAATCGCCTCATGCTTCTGGGGAACCCTGCTTAGGATGCTCTGCCTGCAAAGCGGTGGAGCAAGGTCAGCATTTGGATGTTATAGAAATTGACGCGGCGTCCAACCGCGGCATTGACGAAATGCGGGATATTAAAGAGCGCATTGGGCAAGCACCGGTAATGGGGCGTTATAAGATTTACATTATCGATGAAGTGCACATGTTAACCACAGAGGCTTTTAATGCCCTGTTAAAGACGTTGGAGGAGCCGCCTGAGCACGTCATCTTTATTCTTGCGACCACAGAGGCTCAAAAGCTGCCGGTAACCGTCTTGTCGCGGTGCCAGCGCTACGAATTTCAAAGACTTTCTGTGGGCGTGATTGAAGAGCGCCTGCGCCAGGTTGCAGAGCAAGAAGGGTTTGTAGCCGAGCCCGACGCGATTGAGCTCATCGCCGAGTATGCCGACGGGGCTTTGCGTGACGCGCTTAGTTTGCTAGACCAAGCCTTGGCGGTCGGACAAGGAACTCTGAGCCGAACGGTTGTAGCGGACTTGGTGGGTACGGTGGATCCTGCCCTTATGCTGCGGTTGATGACAGGATTGAGCCAGTCCGAGACCTTGGCTGAGGTGATGGTGACGTTGGATACGGTGTATCATTTAGGGCGCGATTACCGCAGTGTCCTGCGTGACCTTGCTAAGCAGATTCGGGATGTGATTATATGGCGACAAGCCGGGCATGATCTTTTTCCGCAATATCGGCAGCAGTGGCTTGCCGAAGTGGATCAGGCTCTTCCCACTCATATTGCTCCAGCTCAGTGGTTCCATGCGTTAGAAATATTAGCGGAAGCCGATACGCGTTTGCGCGGGGGATTTCCGGCGCAATTGTCTGTAGAATTGGCACTGCTCAAGATTCGTGAGGAGTGGGGACTCGGATCTCCTCCACCTGTCTTGGAGGCGGTTCACGCTCAAAAGCCCCCGACCAAGACCCCTTTGTCTCCTAGGGCCGAGCCCGCGAACACGGGTTCCATCGCACCGGAGCCCGTACCCGTTCAAGGGGGTGGAGGTACTGGCAACCGAGTACCATTGCTCTTAGAGACGATTCGTCAAGAACGGCTGTCAACCCATGCACTCTTGAATGATGCCAAGGTCATTGAGCGCGATGCACAGAACTTGGACATCATCTTTTCTTTTCCGGCGCACCGTGATTTAATGATGACCACGCAGAATAAAGCTTTGCTGGATCAGGTGATACAGCGGATATATGGGCCTGGAATGCGGTATCATTTAACCACAGCTGACAACGCCGCCGAGACCGGCGCACCGCCGTCTCAATCGGTTGCTCCCCCGCTTGAGGACAGCATCCGTGAGTGGTTGGGGCCTGACGTGCCTATTCGTACGGTGAGCGATTAATTCGAGGAGGGTTATTATGGGATTTAACCCCAACAACATGCAAAAAATGATGAAGCAAGTCCAAAAGATGCAGGCGGATATGGCTCGGGTTCAAGAAGAATTGCAGACGGAAACGGTCGAAGTGGAAATTGGCGGCGTAATCAAAGCCGTGTTTAATGGACATGGGGAGATTCAGTCGATTACCATTAGCCCAGAAGCTGTTGATCCCAATGATGTGGAAATGCTCCAAGACATGATTTTGGCTGCTGTCCGTCAGGGTCACGCTAAATCACAAGAATTGGCGAGCACTCGCCTGAATGACGTCACCAAGGGCATGAATATCCCTAATATTCCCGGGCTCATGTAACCATGATTTATCCGGAACCTATTCAGGATCTTGTGAGCCAATTAGCCAAATTGCCGGGAGTTGGTCCGAAAACAGCCCAGCGTTTGGCTTTTTTCTTGCTGAATATGCCCCAAGGTGAAGCGGAATTGCTAGCGAATGCCATTGTCAATGCGCGCAGCAAAATTCGGTATTGTTCTGTGTGCTTTAACTTTACTGACCGCGATCCGTGCGCCATTTGTCGCAATCCATCCCGGGATGTTCGTACGATTATGGTCGTGGAACAACCCAAAGACGTTGTCGCGATGGAAAAAACCCGGGAGTTTAAAGGGCGTTATCATGTCCTACACGGGGCCATTTCGCCCATGGAAGGCATTGGACCGGAAGACTTGCGGGTAAAGGAGTTGCTCGCGCGCATTCAACAAACTCCGCCACAAGAAATTGTGTTAGCGACCAGCTCGAGTTTGGAGGGGGAAGCGACGGCCTTGTATTTGGGGCGCTTGTTGAAACCATTAGGTATGAAAGTTACGCGGATCGCCAGGGGCCTGCCTATGGGCGGCGACCTCGATTACACCGACGAGGTTACGTTGCTGAAAGCCTTAGAAGGTCGCCAAGAAATATAGCACGTCTTGTGCAGTTTGGCATATGATGGCAAAAAGCCTAGGTGGTGCTGGGATGAAACGTCAAAGACCCGATCCATTCCACCATCCCGGGTGGGATGAGGATGACTTTTCATGGCTTTCGCGGCAATGGTTGCTAGGCGCTTGGCGCCTTGGCCATCAAGAGCCTCAAGAATTCTCGGCCAAGCGGCTGAGTGAAGGGCGGCACCATTGTTGGCGCATGCCCCCAGGGTATTAAATGGCATGGCCTGTTCATAGACTATGAACAGGAGGGAAAATTATGGATCCGCGGATCGTCATCGCCTTATTGTTTGGGGCCCTTATGGTCTATATCGTCGTCACATCGCTCGCCCAACCGGTTGGATGGGCCAAGCCCGTCCTGATTCGTGCCTTAGGGGGGTTGGCCTTGCTCAAAGTTTATGATCTGGCAGCTGTCCATTTGGGATGGCTGCCTATTGGGTTCAATCTGATGAGTGCGGTTGTGGCGGGGATCTTGGGCGTGCCAGGATTTGCGGCCCTCATCGCCATTCGGTACGGCATATCCGGTATGTAGCAGCGTCATGATTTGCGTTTTCTTCACGGCCGTCCAGGACGTCTTGGCACGGTCTTTAGGGCTCCGGCGACCGGCTTTTGGGCGGGTTCCTTGACCCTGCGGCAGACGCTGGGCTACACTGCATAAGAAAAGATGACGAAATGCGTGTAGGAACACGGCTTTCTTCGCAGGAGGGGAACATATGGTTAGGGTACGATATGCGCCGAGTCCAACCGGCACCTTGCACATTGGGGGGGCCAGAACGGCGCTATTTAATTATTTATTTGCGCGCCATCATCATGGGCGCTTTATTTTGCGTGTCGAGGATACCGACCAGGCACGACTTGTGGAAGGCTCAGAAGAGAGCATGATGCGGGGACTGAAAAGTTTGGGCTTGGTTTGGGATGAAGGGCCCGATGTGGGCGGAGACTATGGACCTTATCACCAGTCCGAGCGCTTGGCGCGCCACAAGGCGGCGTTACAGCAACTTCTCGATGCCGGCCAGGCTTATCGTTGTTATTGCACGCCGGAAGAATTAGCCGAAGAGCGAGCACGGCAAGAAGCCCTCAAACAGCCGCCACGCTATAGCGGCAAGTGCCGCATGCGTCCGCAAGATGATCCCATTCATACGTCGGGAAAGCCGTTTGTGGTGCGGATGAAAGTCCCGGAAGAGGGGACGACCGTGGTGCAAGATTTGATTCGGGGACCGGTGACCTTTGAAAATCGGATTTTAGGAGATTTCGTCCTCGCGAAATCCGATGGCACACCCGTCTACAATTTTGCGGTGGTACTCGACGATTATGATATGGCGATCACCCACGTGATTCGGGGCGAGGAGCATCTCTCCAACACGCCGAAACAAATCTTAGTCTATCAGGCGCTAAACTTGGACCTTCCTGCCTTCGCGCATGTCCCCATGATTTTAGCTCCCGATCACACAAAATTGTCCAAACGCCATGGCGCGACTTCTGTTGAGGAGTACCGGCAGCAGGGTATTCTACCTGAAGCATTGACGAACTATCTCTTGCTCTTGGGATGGTCTGCTCCAGACGATACCGAAATCATGACCCTTGAGCAAGCGGCGCAGTGGTTTGACTTGGACCGAGTACAACATACGGCTGCAATTTATGACATTAAGAAGCTAGAGTGGATGAACAGCCAATACCTCCGGTTGCTGCCGGTGGACCGGATAAAAGAGGCGGTGACGCCCTTCCTGGCGGCAGAAGGTATTGTCTCGGAATCAGGGCCGGACCTGGATACCGTTATTGCTTTGGTGCGCGAACGGGCCCGGACGTTGGTGGAGTTGGCGCAAGGGATGGCTTATTTTTATGTGCGGCCCCAAACATTCGAGGCCAAAGGTGTTCAAAAGCATTTTGACGCCACCACCCCCGAGCGGTTACGAGCGCTAGCGGAGGTCTTAAGCCAACTGTCGACATGGGACCATGACAGCCTGATGGCGGCGTATGATGCGGAAGCGGCTCGTTTAGAGGTCAAACGGGCGGCGTTGATTCACCCTTCCCGATTGGCGGTAACAGGACGCACGGTGGGCCCGGGCTTATTTGAACTGTTGGAGGTCTTAGGGCAAAAAGAGACCGTGGACCGTCTCTTGGAGACGGCCACGGCCATTGAGAATGGGCATATTACGCCAACACCTTGACCTTGGCAGGACCGGGGGTCACGTACCCAATGCGGTAAACCGCAATCTTGGCTTGCTCGAACGCGGCCTCTAAGGAGGCGGCGTTCTCTTTTTTGACCGTAAACAGCAAACCACCTGAGGTAACCGCGTCAGCTAGCAACGTCAACAACTGGGAATCCATCGCCGGATCCGCATCAAGATGCGGCCTCACGTACTCTAGATTGCGACGGCTGCCCGACGGAAACCGCCCGAGTTGCGCGAGTTCCTTGGCGCCTGGTAACGTGGGAACACGCGAGGCCTCAAGGACGATGCTAACGCCAGCACCTTGGGCCATTTCCCAACTATGCCCTAGTAGACCAAATCCCGTAACGTCCGTACAAGCGGTGGGATCTCCCACTTGTTTAATGGCATCGCGTGCGGCGCGGTTCAAGGTTGTCATCATGGTGACCACGCTGTTCGTCCATTCGGGACGCGCTTCACCATCTTTGACAGCTTTGATGACCACGCCACTCCCAATCGGTTTGGACAGATACAACAAGTCGCCGACTTGCGCCGTGCTGTTGCGCCATATGTGATCGGGGTGGACAAGGCCTGTGACGGCATATCCCATTTTCGGCTCGTTGTCATCGATAGAGTGTCCTCCAAGTAAATGGCAAGACGCTTCATCTAAGATCGACTGACCGCCTTGCAGCATGGCTCCGACTTCTTCGGGTGACAACACGCCTTCTGGCACCGCTAGAAGATTCAATGCGGTCACGGGAATGCCTCCCATGGCATACACGTCAGATAATGAGTTGGCGGCCGCGACTTTGCCAAATAGTTCAGGATCGTCGACAACAGGTGTCAAAAAGTCCACGGTTTGCACAAGGGCTTGATCTGGCGTGAGGCGGTAAACGCCCGCGTCATCGTGGGTTTCGTTGCCCACTAAGACATCAGAATCCGCATGAAGGCGGGGTGGCACAAAGCTTAGTGCCTTCGTTAGGTCCTCCGGACCTAACTTGCACCCTCATCCCGATTTGCTGGTCATCTGTGTTAAGCGCGGGTGCATATCCTCACCTCCTGGATCCTCCAGAAAGCCTGGCGGAAAATTTTTCATGATGATTCTGGAGACAACGAGGCCTCCAGTCTTCTGTATCATAGCACAGTCATAAGGGCAAAGAGTTTGAGCGATGGATTAAACCCCCCGGCTGTTATCCGGAGGGTTTGACTTCAATGGCGCTGGCTCAAGGGCTATTGTTGTCCATACCAGATGGAACGGATGACGGTCCACAAGTGCGGATCCTCATCGCCGAGGCGCCAAATGGCGACCCCACCGAGATGATCGTGTTTGGCCAGTTCCAGCTTAAAGGCATCACTATAGCCGTTTTCAAACCACACAGTGTGGGTCGTGCCATTCGCAGCTTGGTACTGAAACGTGGCTTCATCATACGTCGAATTCCACGTGATGGGCACCCCGTAGTGGGCAGCCAGGTTCACCGCTTGCTCGTCATGGACCTCTACGGTATTGCCGTCCGAAGACCAGTTATAGCCGTAGGCGGCAAGTCCTAAAACAATCTTGGAAGCTGGGATGCGGGCTAAAGCGTAGTTGACTACATTAGTGACCCATCCGATAGGGGCGACAGGCCCTGGCGCCGAGCCGATGTCATGATAGTCATACGTCATGAGGACCACTTTGGTGGCGTATTGCCCCAAGAATTGATAATCATAGGCGCGTCCGTAGGGATCCGTGGAGGTGCGGGGAATAACGGCCACCGTGACCTCTTTCCCTAAAGGGCTAAGAGATTGACTGAGCGACTGGATAAAGGCATTGAGTCCAGAACGGTCTTGGGCACTTAAACCTTCAAAGTCAATGTTGTAGCCTTGGTAATCGTCTTGAACTGCCAATTGCGTCAGCTCGGCGACTACCGCACTGCGTGTGCTGGCGTTCGTCAGGATCGCGTCATTACCGCCAGCATTGGTGACTAACGGGAGAACCGTAATGTGATGAGCTTGGGCATACGCACGCACCGTAGCGCGCTGATAGCCCATGCGCCCGATCAAGCCATCGGCATGGACCGTGTACCACAACGGCGCAATCGTGTTGATGCTACCGAGGTTCTCTGACAAGCTGGTTTGCGATGCGGTAGACTGCGGCGTATATTGCGTGTAATATCCTAGCACCATCTTATGAGTGGAAGGGGCTAAAGGCGGATTCCCTGATGAGGGGGAGGGGGCCGCGGAAGATGACGGCGCATAGCCCATGGCGACCATTAAGGCATGCACCGTTTGAGGACCGACTACTTCATCGACTGCAATACCCGCGTGCGCTTGAAAGGCAAGCACGGCACGTCCTGTTTGTTGATTGAAGACCCCATCGGCAGGACCGGGATTGTATCCTAATTGGGATAAATCACCTTGCAAGGTGGTCACGGCAGAACCGTAGTCCCCTAGCGAAAGCATGTGCTGTCCGAGTGAGCCCTTGATGGGCATATACACTTGAGTTAGGTCGTTCACCAAGGTCTTTTCTGTGATGGGACCCGCAATGCCGTCGATGGCAATATGATTGCGCGCTTGAAAGGCACGCACGGTCCTTGCTGTCGCCGCGGTGTAATGCCCTGTTACAGGGGTGTGATATCCGAGGTCGTTGAGTTGCTGTTGTACAACGGCGACGGTGGCGCCGGCACGGCCTATGGTGAGATCGGGAAATTCTGCGGCCCAAGCGGGTCCGACGGCAAGGAGTGCGAGGCTGCCACTTAGAGCCGCTCCGGCCGTCACCATCCAACGTTTGTGCATATTTTCGCTCCTGTTCTGCGTCTTCGGAGTTAGCTGACGGGTTAGAGGACAGGTCCTCTTGACTCCCGGCGGAATCATTCACCCCAAAAAGCATCGGGTTCTCCGTACTCCTAAGAAGCACCTTTTAGGAGATTCGACGGAATTAACACGTAAATACGCGTCACATGTTACGTTACGGGACAGCGCTTATACTGTCAGCTCGAAAAATGCTGGATAGTCCCGGGATAAACAGCGTTAGCTGGTAACAGCAGGAGTCTTTGGCGAAATTGACATATTCTAAGGCTAATGGGAATTTTCGACAGATATGAGGATATTGGGGCGAAAAGAGAGGAAAAATAGGGACACGATACATAAAGGCGTATCATGCCCATGAAATCTGTGGTAAAAAGCCACACGATAAGCCTATACTACCTAAGGATATGAATAGGAGGGGTTTTGTGGCTGGGAGCCTGCGTTTAAAAACGGGACCGCACCGAGTGCTTGAAGGGGCTCCGTGGGTATATCGTGGAGAGATGTATCATGCCGATTTAACGCCAGGAACGGTGGTCGAATTAACCGAGGTCAATGGACGGTTTGTTGGCAAAGGGTTTTTCAATCCGGCATCGCTAATTGCCTTTCGTCTGCTCACGCGTGATGTGCATGACGTGATTGATGGGGCATGGTTTCGCCGCCGGGTGCGTGACGCGGCGCAGATGCGACAGGATTTACTTGGGCATAAAGATGCTTACCGCGTTGTCAATTCCGAAGCCGACCAATTGCCAGGGTTGATTGTGGACAAATATGGGCCGATGCTGGTGGTGGAAATTTTAAGTTTGGGATTGGTGCCCTTTACCGCGGATATTGTCGACGAGCTTGTCGCGATTTTTCAGCCCCAAGGAATTTACGAGCGGGGGGATGTTCCCGTGCGCACGAAAGAAGGACTGCCGCGCACGAACCGCATGTTGTTTGGAACCATGGTGTCCCCTGTCCATATCATAGAAAATGATGTGGTCATGCTAGTGGATCTGGCAGACGGCCAGAAAACAGGCCATTTTCTTGACCAATATCCCAATCGTCGGCGTACCGGGGAATTGGCTGCGGGCCGGAAAGTCTTTGATGCGTTTTGCCACACGGGGGGCTTTGGTCTTACAGCCGCCAAACACGGCGCGCAATCTGTCATTGGGATTGATATCGATGAGAACGCGGTGGCGCGCGCTCAAGAGAACGCAGCGGCGAATGGGTTGAACCAGGTGGAATTTCTCACCGCCAATGCGTTTGACTGGCTGAGGAAAGAAAGTGAAAAAGGACCCCAATACGATTTGGGGATCTTGGATCCGCCGGCGTTTACGAAGTCCAAAGATACAGTGGCTGGGGCGATCCGGGGCTACAAAGAGATTAATTTACGGGGCATCAAATTGCTGAAACCAGGGGGGATCCTGGTGACCTCCAGCTGCTCTTACCATATGTCCGAAGCGCAGTTTATTGAAGTCGTACGGGACGCGGCGAAAGACGCTAAACGCGTGGTCAAGATCTTGGAAATACGTGGCCAAGGACTCGACCATCCGATGTTGCCGGGATTGCCAGAATCGCGATATCTCAAGTGCTTGGTTTGTTACGTAAGCTAATTGTCAATAGTCTGGGTTTTGTTAATCCAACCTTAACAAGGAATTAAACCACTCATAATGTGCGAATGGCATGATAAAGCTAAGGAAAATACCGTTGGCGCCGATAAGGCGACAGGAGGAGCTTTATCATGTCATCTGAGTCTACTGATTTCCAGTCCGCAATGGATCACGCTAAATTAAAAGGCTTGCATTGGAAAATTTGGTTTTTATCCGCCATGGGAGTGTTCCTTGACGGATTTGACCTCTTTATTATTGGAGTGGCTTTGCCACTGATTTCTCACCAAATGCATATGTCCAAGACCGGTCTGGGACTCGTAGGCGCTGCGGCTCCCCTAGGGGCTATGATTGGGGCCTTCACGTTAGGCCGATATACTGACAAGTTGGGTCGAAAGGCGATGTACTTTTTTGACCTTCTTTTTTTTGTCGTGTTCACAGGACTTTCCGCACTCTCTTGGAGTACGATATCTCTTCTCGTTTTCCGCTTTCTTTTGGGTATCGGCATTGGCGCAGACTATCCCATCAGCTCCACATACGTATCAGAACTCATGCCCAAAAAGATTCGCGGCCGCATGCTTTCTTCCGCCTTTAGTTTTCAAGCGTTGGGCGCGTTGTTTGGTGCGGCGGTTGGTCTTGCCATCTTAATGTTGGACCCCGCTCCTAATGCGTGGCGGTTTATGCTGGCCATTGGTGTCGTTCCGGCCATCATCGTGCTCGTCTTGCGGACCACGGTGCCCGAAAGCCCCCGGTGGCAAATGGAGCACGGTGACGCAGAAAAGGCTCGGACCTCCGCTGAAGCTTTGACAGGGCAAGCGATTGCCGTCGAACCGGTGCGCAAAAGCACATTGCAGTACAAGGACTTATTTAGCGCGGCCTACCTCAAACGAACCATTTTAGTGACGGTGCCATGGTTCTTAATGGATATTGGGCTCTATGGCATTGGCATTTTTACGCCGACGATTTTGTCCGTTATGGCTTTCGCGGGGCATGGTAACTTCATTCATAAAGACATTTTGTCAACCCAAGGCGCGATTTTCTTGGACGTCTTTTTAGTCGTGGGTTTTGCCTTAAGCATTACCCTTATTGAGCGGCTTGGGCGCATCCGGCTCCAAATGATAGGGTTCGCGGGGATGGCCGTGGCGATGGCGGTGCTCGCGGTTGTCGGTGTGCCCAAGGGGGCCCAAGGAGACTCCACGTTGTTAATTTTCTTTGGATTTGCCTTGTTTAACCTCGCGGTGAATATGGGCCCCAACGCCACCACCTGGATTTTGCCAACCGAGGTCTTCCCCACCAGCCTGCGCGCATCGGGTCATGGTCTCGCGGCCGCATCCGGAAAATTTGGCGCAGCCGTGGGTATTTTCTTGTTACCGGTCTTAGAGCAAGCGTGGGGGTTAGGGGTCACGTTAGGGATGATTGCGTTGGCTTCCTTTATTGGATTGCTGATTACCTGGCTTTTTGGGTATGAGACAGCTGGCCAATCTTTGGAAGAGGCCGGGGGCAATGGGAATGAAAAAGGGCCGCGAACGAAGCAAGTGACGGCCTAAGGAAAAAGCCTTCCGGCACAAGCCGGAAGGCTTTTTTAATGAGACGATGTTAGTGGCTGCACGAATTGGCGGCGCCGGGATCATCCTTAGTACGGAAGGAGTGACCACATCCGCAGGAAGAAGCCGCATTGGGGTTATTGATGGAAAAGCCACCGCCCATCATTGAGTTCACATAATCGACTTCGATTCCCTCCAAATAAGGAGCACTTAAGGGATCGATCACCACTTTGACCCCATTAAACTCAAAGACGTTGTCATCCTCTTGGGCAGCGTCCAGTGCCATGCCATAGCTGAAGCCACTGCACCCACCCTTACTGACATAAATGCGCAGGGCTAGGTCCGCATGATCCTTTGAGGCCATAAATTCCTTGACCTTATCGGTGGCAGTTTCACTCAGTGTAATCATTACGACATTCACCTCCGGGAGAAGTATTATAAAGCATCGGGTTATAGCTATCCTATCATAGATCCATCGTGCGTATCACACTATTTTTTACTGCTTTTGGACTCCTGTTCAAGAATGCCAAAAACATTAAGTAGTTCAGAAAGGCCAAAAATAAGAGCGTCGCGCGACTTCTGATCTAAACGTTCGGCAAATCGGCTAAATTGAGCCTGTCGGCGTTCAAAGACGAGTTCGGCCAGTTGTTTTCCATAGGAAGAGAGGCGTACTCGCACCACGCGTCGATCTTGATCATCGCGCTCGCGTCTGACCAGGTTCATGTTGATCAGGCGATCGACCAGTCGTGTCGCCGCGCTTTCTGTAAGTCCTAACTGTTCAGCCAGTTCACCCATGGGCAAATTGGGCACACCATATAAGGCAAACAAGGCGTTCATTTGGGACGGCGTAACCTCGAGGCCAATCAACTCACGACTAGCTTCGGCTTCGAGATAACGCATTATACGCGGGAAAAGTCGCTGAATTTCATTAATGAACGATTGTAATTGGTCATCCATCTGGGGCCCTCCTTGCGTCTGTTGTTTCATCATATCAAATCTTCGGCTTTTCGCTAATAAATTTGTCGTTGACAACTATTGCATTAGGGCGATATACTGGCCCTGCAAAACGTCACAGTCTAAAGGAATGGGGCGCCATGATCCCGATATTACGGACGCATCAACGAGTCTTCTGCGGTTCCGAGGGGGAGGTGGCGCTTTTTCTTATGATCAGGAGGGGTGCGGATGTATGTCAAGAAGGTCGCGGTTATTGGCGCGGGGACCATGGGCGCCGATATTGCTTATACGCTGGCTTTGACGAATATTCCTGTGGTTCTGCGGGATGTGGATGATTCGGCGCTTAAGAGGGCCCAGGAACACATTCAAGGACTTTTTGCCCAACGGGTCGCGAAAGGACGTCTCACGGCTCCAGATGCCGACCAACGTTTCGCCCGCATCGTGTTTAGTGGGGATCCTGCAGCTTTGCAAGATGTGTCCGTGGCGATTGAAGCCGTGCCAGAAAAAATGGCTTTGAAACAGAAAGTTTTTCAGGAACTCGACCGCTTGCTTCCGCCACTGGCCATTTTAGCGACAAACACCTCGGCCCTTAGTGTGACAGAGATGGCTCGCGTAACGTCCCGTCCCGAACGGGTGGCCGGCATGCATTTTTTCTATCCTGCGCACATGATGAAGCTGGTCGAGATTATTGCTGGATCGGATACAGAGCCTGATGTTCTCAAGACCCTCAGTCGACTTAGTGAAGAAATTCGGAAAATTCCGGTGGTCGTGAAGGAGTGCCCGGGGTTTGTGGTGAACCGCGTGTTGACAGCCTCCATGGCCGAGGTGATGCGGTTTAAGGCCGAATATGGCTATAGCGCGCAAGAGATTGATGACGTTATTGTGAGACATCAGATTGCTCCCTTGGGCCCTTTTACGTTGGCGGATGCTTTAGGTCTAGATATTGCCTGGGATGTCGCACAAACGCTGCAAGCAGCTTATGGAGACCGTTTCGATCCGGGTCCCGAGTTGCCACAACTGGTAGCGGAAGGACATCTTGGGGTGAAAACGGGCCAAGGCTTTTATACCCACAACAGGTCATGAAAGGATGGGGAGAAAATGGAGGCAGAACGCGAACAAGAATTAATAGATCGGTTTACGCTGGCCACGTATTTAGAAGCAGCTAGACTGTATGAAGAAGGTATTGCTACCGCGCAAGCGATTGACATTGCGATGCGGGCCGGTGCAGGGCTTCCTCAAGGGCCGCTGGCGTGGGCGGATAGTATCGGCTTGGATGTTATTTATGAGAAGCTCACGCGCCTGCAACACGAATTGGGCGACCGGTTTGCGCCTCCAACATCTCTGACAGAGCGGATCGGGCGGGGTCAACTGGGTGTCAAAACGCACGCAGGTTATTTCAATTATTAACGGACAATGGGAGGTGAATACAACATGGCACTAATTACCGTCGAACAGAGGGACCGTGTCGCTGTCTTGCGCCTGAGTCATCCTCCTGTGAATGCCTTAAGCTTATCCTTGTTGCAAGAACTCGATCGTGCCCTCACCGAGGCGATTGAGAATCATACTGTACGAGCGTTGGTTATTACGGGAGATGGTATGTTTTTTGCTGCGGGCGCCGATATTCCGAGCTTTTTGCAAATGGGAGCTGGCGTTAAGGATTTTTTGGCCTATGGCGTGGCCTTGTTTAATCGCATCGAACAGTGTCCCAAGCCTACTATTGCGGCCATTGGCGGCCCTGCCTTAGGCGGTGGCAATGAACTAGCGATGGCCACCGATATGCGCATTGCGTCCGACGCGGCACGTTTTGGTCAGCCCGAAGTAAATTTAGGGATCATACCGGGCTGGGGTGGGACGGTTCGTATGCCCAAATTAATCGGTCGGTCTCAAGCGGCGCGCTTATTACTCACCGGCGAAGCCATTGATGCCCAGGAGGCCTTGCGTATTGGTTTAATTCATGAGGTGGTGCCTGCCCATCTTTTATTGGACTATGCCGTGAATCAAGCAGACCGCTTAGCAGCCTTGCCGCCTTTAGCCCTGCAAGCCATTAAGAAACTTCTGGTCGATCCGAGTCTTGGACAAGCGGCGGAAACCGACGCGATGTCGGCTCTCATGGCGTCATCTGATGCAGCGGAGGGTATTATGGCCTTTCTCCAAAAGCGACGCCCAGAGTTTCGAGGGCAGTAGCGATGAGCGTCTATGACGAAAAACCTTGGTTGAAGCATTATGGGAATGTGCCACCAGAGATTGCGCAACCCCTTCGACCCTTAACCGATGTCATTGAACGCTGGAAAGACTGTGACGATAGAACGGCCGTGGTATTGGAAGACAGGACTATAAGCTATCCCGTTTTGTGGTCCATGGTAAACCGCGTGGCGGAAGGATTGCGGCGGTTGGGCGTTCAAAAAGGTGACCGTGTGGCCATTATCTTACCGAACAGCTTGGCCTTCTTACAAGCCTATTTCGGGATTTTGCGTTTGGGTGCGGTGGTTGTCGCGCTCAATCCGTTGTATACTTCATCAGAGCTGGCCGCGTTGTTAATGGATGCTGCCCCACGCACCCTGATTGTCCCGCCACAAGCCGTCGATCGGTTGCCTTCAGGCCTTCCCTGGCCCGTATTAATCGCCGATATGAACAATGACCAAGCGGTGGAAGAAAAGGCGTGCGCAGCATATCCGCAAGCTTCCTCCTTTAGTGCATGGTTGTCGTTGCCGGAATTGGCTACTCCCCCGGACATTGAGCCTGAGCATGATTTAGCGCTCCTGCAGTATACAGGCGGCACGACGGGTTTGCCCAAAGGCGCGATGCTGTCCCATGGGAATCTATGGGCCAATGCCGAACAGTCGCGCCTATGGATGCAAGACATCGTGTCTGCCGATCACCAAGACACCATCCTGATTGCTTTGCCATTATTTCATGCGTACGGGATGACGGTCGGCATGAATTTGGGCTTGTTGATTGGAGCGCGTTTGGTCTTTATGGTCCGTTTTCATCCCGAACAGGCCGCATTCTGGATTGAACGCACGAAGCCAACCCTCTTTCCCGGAGCCCCTACGATGTATGTGGCGCTCGCGCAATATGCGGCTCAACATCATTTGGACCTCACCTCGATTAAAGGGTGTATCAGCGGCTCGGCTCCGTTGCCCGCTCAAGTACAAGAAGACTTTGAAAAACTAACCAAAGGGCGGATTGTAGAAGGGTACGGTTTGACCGAGGCGTCTCCTGTGACACATTGTCAGCCTTTATGGCCGGTCGATGTGAAATCGCCAGGCATTGGATTTCCGTATCCGTCTACAGCTGTGCGGATTGTCAATGCGTCCGGTGAAGATGTTCCTGTTGGCGAAAAAGGTGAATTGTTGGTGAAAGGGCCTCAAGTCATGCAAGGATACTGGAATCGACCGGAAGAGAGCCAAATGGCGTTGAAAGAGGGATGGCTTTATACGGGAGACGTGGCGACGATGGATGAAGACGGATATTTCCATATTGCTGACCGTAAAAAGGACCTCATTATTTGTTCCGGGTTTAACGTGTACCCGCGGGAAGTGGAAGAAGTGCTCTACCAGTATCCGGGGATCGAAGAAGCCTGCGTCATTGGGGTACCTGATCCCTACCGAGGAGAGACCGTTAAAGCCGTTATCGTGCCGCGCGCGGGCGTCGCGTTGGACGCCCGTGCGCTCGATGCGTTTTGTCAAGAGAGGTTGGTTTCATACAAACGTCCGCGGATTTATGAGATGGTGGACCACTTGCCGAAATCAGCGATCGGCAAAATTCTACGCCGGGAGCTAAGCCGCACGGCGGCGCAGAATGACCAAAAAATAGGCGGCAAAGAAAAGACCTAGTGCAGGAATTCCGTAGCTAGCCGCAACAATCCGCACATGCACAAACGCAAGCCACAAGAGGCCGGCCGATCCGAGCCACGGACTGACCGGCCCGCTATTGCGCCCGCCAATGGAAATCAGCACGGCGGCTAACAGAAGAAATCCTATCCACCACCAAAGGCCATGGCCCAAGGACAACAAGGAAAAAGTGACGGCTAAAATCAGAAGCCGCAAAAGGCCCCGGCTGTGAAAGCGCCAAGGAGGAGTGGTAGTTCTGGGCACGGCAGAAAGTTTGGGACGCATTATGCAAAAAACCTCCAAAACCGGTTTGTTGAAGCTCATCGCAAGCTCGGGTGTGTTTGCCGCGCCCGTAATCAAAGCGGGCTTGGGAGCGAAGCTTGTCTAGCTCATAGTATCATTGCTGTGCGTTTTTGACTAAAAATTAGAGCGATTTGGGGTGGGAATTCGCACGCAGACGACCTGTCACGCGCTTTGTGTCTTTGGGTAGACTAAAAAACAAAAGACGCCTTGATGAGGAGGACAACGAAATTCCTGGGCCTCGAGAATATTACCTTTTAAATTGGTAGATGGTATAATACGGGGGAATTTAGTGTGCACACGGGGGTATGGCTATGCAGGTCACTGATGCAGCGTATGAAGTATTAAAAGAACACGGGCAGCCGATGGAAGTGCAGGACTTGCTCGATGAGACGTTGCGCAAACTGGGCCAAGACCGGGAAGCCCGTCAAGTGGCAAGAATTTACACAGAAATTAATCTTGATGTCCGCTTTCAATATCGTGGCAACTCGATGTGGGGATTAAAGGAATGGTTGCCTAAATCGGTAGCAAAAGGGTCGACTGGTCGGTCGGGCGGCTACGACGACGAAGAGAACGGCGACGTGGAGGAGGACGAGGGCTAACCTTCGGACTCCTTCTCCTTTTGAGTAAAAATCAATAGGCGGACAGCAAGAATTGTTATGAGGCATGGACATTAAGGGGAGGACATTGTGGCGAAGTTTGTGTTTATAACGGGTGGGGTCGTGTCATCCTTAGGCAAAGGGATAACAGCAGCGTCTTTGGGGCGTATTTTAAAAAGTCGGGGCGTGAAAGTCACGGCTTTAAAGTTGGATCCGTATATTAATGTGGATCCTGGTACAATGAGCCCTTTACAACATGGCGAGGTTTTTGTTACGCAAGATGGCGCGGAAACAGACTTAGACCTAGGTCATTATGAACGTTTTATGGATGTGAACTTGGGACAAGCCAACAACGTGACCACAGGCCGCATTTATTGGTCCACTCTGACCAAGGAACGACGCGGCGATTTTCTGGGAGGCACCATTCAGGTCATCCCGCACATTACCAATGAAATCAAAGAGCGAATTCACCGCGTTGCCGAGGCATCAGGAGCCGACGTCATTATTGTGGAAATTGGCGGCACTGTGGGCGATATTGAGAGCTTGCCGTTTTTGGAAGCAATCCGCCAAATGCGGTCAGATATTGGCCGCGACGCGGTCATGTACATTCATGTCACGTTGGTGCCCTATCTCAATGCGGCGGGCGAAGCGAAAACCAAGCCAACGCAGCACTCGGTCAAGGAATTGCGTTCTATTGGCATTCAGCCCGATGTGATTGTCTGCCGCGTCCAGAAGCCGTTGTCGCGCGATTTGCGTGACAAAATTGCGTTGATGTGTGATGTGGATCGGAAGGCCGTTATTCAAAATGTTGATGCCGAATCGATTTATCAATTGCCTTTGATGTTAGCGGAAGAGGGCTTGGACGATATTGTGTTAGATCGGTTGCAGATGCAAGCGCCGCCTGCTGACCTGGCTGATTGGGCGCAAGTGGCCAAACGGGCAACAACGTTGCAAGGGGATGTGACGGTTGCTGTTGTCGGCAAATATGTGGCGCTGCACGATGCATATATGAGTGTGGTCGAGGGGCTTGTGCACGGAGGGCTCGCCCATCAGGTTCGGGTTAATATTAAATGGGTCGACTCCGAAGAAGTGGAAGAGCAGGGAGCTGCGGCTTTATTGGAGGGCGTGGACGGGGTTTTGGTGCCTGGTAGCTTTGGCTACCGAGGTGTCGAGGGAAAAATTCAAGCAATTACGTGGGCGCGTGAAACAAGAACCCCATTTTTCGGGATTTGTATGGGCATGCAGGCCGCGGCCATTGAAGTGGCGCGCAATGTCTGCGGATTGGAAAATGCGAATTCTACGGAGTTTGATCCGAACACCCCGTATCCTATTATTGACTTGATGCCCGAGCAGCAAGGCGTGATGGACATGGGCGGCACCATGCGGTTAGGGAGCTATCCATGTACCTTGAAGCTAGGGACTAAGACTCAAGCTATTTATCAAGATACCTTAATTTTCGAAAGGCATCGCCACCGGTTTGAGTTAAATAACCGGTTTCGGGAGATGTTGGCAGACAGCGGACTCGTGGCGTCGGGTCTGTCGCCGGATGAGCGTTTAGTTGAAATTATGGAGTTGCAGGGACATCCTTGGTTTGTGGGGACGCAGTTTCATCCCGAATTTCAGTCTCGCCCGAATCGCCCACACCCCTTGTTCGCAGGATTTGTGGGAGCTGCGGCTAAGCGCAAGGGACTAGGCCCAGACAAGACGTTAGTGGAAGAAAATGCGGGGGCTGTGGGCCATTCCTAACGGGGGGTCTGTCTTATACCTAACGCTCTAAGAGTCTATCGCAACAGGTCCGGTGCCGGGTTCGGGTACCGGACCTCCTTATTTGCTCGCTAGTGGGGATGGTGCATCAGAACTAAACTGCGGTTGATGGGGTATAAAGCTATGGCAGAGGGCGAAGATAAGGGCAGTGACGACCGTGTATTCGGATATCAGCGGTCAAAATTACACCTGTCAGGAGACGACGTTGCTTATGTTTACGCAATCTGCCTTTCTTCCCATTGCCATTGGATTTTTTGGACTGGGCACCAACTACTTTGTGTGGGGGGGACAAGCCCTCTTCAACCACCCACCGAACGGCCCCGAAATTGATAAAGCGGTGGCGATTTGGGGGATCTGGATGGGGGGCTTCATGCAGTTCATCACCGGGGTCTATCTCATGGTGGGTTTGAGCTGGTTTCCCGTATACACCTCAAAGGCTCCCTTATATATGGCTGCTGTAGCTTTTACCGCGTATGGCGTGCACTGGTTTGCGATTGGATGGCGCCGATATATTCGGTCGCCAGGAGGTGCTGAAGGATGGATGGCCATTGCCTATGCAGCCCTTTCCTTATTGGGAACCTTGATCTTTTTAGATGCCGGAGACGTGCCTGTGGGCATCTTGTTTATCATTCTGTTGCTCATTTACTTATCGGAAATTCCTACCCGACTCGCTGGTTGGAATCCTGGAGCACGCTTAGTGGGACTGTGGCAATTTCTGGGCGCTATCTGGCTCATGTATTTAACGTACGGCGTGGTATTCAACACCTCTTTAGGAGGACACTGGTGGGTTTAGTGCTTGAGTATGCAAGGGGACGAGGCTTTCCAAGAGAAGGGGCTTGGAAAGCCTCTTGGGTTTGCGTAGCGGTCATGGATACTCTTTGACAAGGTTTTTGCAGACAGAATATACTGAAGCAAAAGAGGAGAGGAGGCTCGACACATGGGATTGATTTCACGGGTGTCCACCATCTTTAAATCGAAAGTCAACAATATCTTGGATAAGGCTGAAGACCCTCGCGAGACCTTAGAATATTCCTATCAGAAGCAAGTCGAGCAGCTTCAGCAAGTTCGGCGTGGAGTGGCCGAGGTTGTGACGTCGAAAAAGCGTATCGAATTGCAGCTGAATAAGCTACAACAAATGGCCGCGCAATGGGACCAAGATGCGCGCGACGCGGTAGCTGCCGGCCGTGACGATTTGGCCCAAGAAGCCTTGACCCGCAAGCAAACAGTCGTTGCGCAAATGCAAGGACTGCAAACGCAAATTGCGGATTTGGAGAAAGAGGAGCATCGCCTACAAGATGCCCAACAAAAGCTGTCGTTGAAAGTGGAGACGTTCCGGACGCAAAAAGAAGTTATCAAGGCGCAATACTCCGCGGCCCAAGCTCAGGTGAAAATTGGGGAAGCGTTTTCAGGGTTGGGCGAGGACATGGCGGATGTTAACATGGCGTTGCAGCGGGCGCAGGACAAAACTCAGGCCTTGCAGGCACGCGCTCAGGCCATTGACGCGTTGTCCGAGGCGTCTTCGTCGACCCTACAGCTTGATGCAGCCCCATCGACAGGGGATTCCATTCGCGACGAATTGAATCGTCTCAAAGGGTCAACATCGGTGTCCGATGAGTTGGCAAAGCTGAAAGAAGAAATGGGCAAGGGAGAACCCTCATGATTGTTAGGATTTTGGCAGAAGGCCAGTATGACGTGGACGGAGCGACATTGGACGCTATTCATCGTCTGGATGATGAAGTCATGCAGGCCATCATGAACAACGATGCTGGGCGCTTTCATACTCTCTATGGGAAGCTCGTAGCACTGGCACGAACGGGCCGCCGAATTGAACCGCATGAATTTGCGGAATCGGATATTATACTTCCAGCGGCCGATACCAGTTTAGCGGAAGCAAAGAAACTGTTCAGTGGCACAATCGACTAACATGATCTTAAAGGGGAGGATCCCAGAGCGCGTACCATCGCTCCGGGTCTTTTTCTATGGGCATAAAAGGCTTCAGGGTTTGGGCAATCCGAAATTCCCGGGCTTGGTCGCGACGATGGGAGAGTTGAGGGACAAAGGGGTAAAAGGCCGCGCGACGATAGGTGTAAATCAAGTACCATGAGGGCGTGAAGGCAAACATCGCGGCCAGAAGACTATCGCCATATCCGGCTTGCTTTAACATATCTGCGGTTAAGTGCAGCGCGTTGATGACATCTTCGGGATCTTTTCCCTCAAAGACAATCCAGCGATAGCCTTGTTGGTCGTCCACGTGATGGGCTGTGACCGGCATATCTTTGCCGCCTAAGGTGAGAATTTGTTGGACATCCTTTTCTAAGGATTCATACCCTGAATTGTCAACGGTACGTAGAATAATGGCCGCTTGGCCAGCAAACGTACTGTCAAGACGAGTCTCAAGATCTAATAAAGCGGTTGAGAGGGCAAAGAGTTGATCGGTTTTGCCCTCCGGTATTTTTGTTCGGCCGAACAGCGCATCAAAGAATCCCATATGATCCTCCTCACGTGATGGCGGCTATTTCTCCATATCTTCCTGCATTTTTTGCAGATACGCGATGCGATGTGGCAAAGACGGATGTGTGGAGAAAATTTCCATCAGGCTATCTTTGCGAATCGCGGGGAAGATAAAGAACGCGTTAAAGTTTTCCGCCTGGCGCAAGTCCCGTTGCGGCGTCCGTGCCATATTGGCATTGATGCGCTGCAAGGCACTGGCAAGATAGCCAGGATGACCGGTGAGAATGGCCGAACCGCGGTCAGCTGCATATTCCCGGTACCTGGACAAGGTCCGAATGAGGACGTAACTAATCGCCCAGACAAGAACAGATACCAACCACACCACCATAATCGCCTGCCCTCCGCGGCGGCCGCGATCTTCTTCGGCCATAAAACCGAAGAAAAAGAATTGTTGAACGATGAAGGCGGCAATCATTGCAAAAAAGCTGGCAATAGTAATCACCGCGACGTCATGATTCTTAATATGGGTCAACTCGTGGGCTAATACCGCTTCTAATTCTTGTTCCGGAAGCTGATCCAAAAGGCCTTGGGTCACGGTGATCGTCGCCTTTTTAGGACTGCGTCCTGTAGTAAAGGCATTCGGCATGCGAGTCGGCATCACGGCAATTTTGGGTACCGGGATATCCGCGAGTTGTGCGAGACGCTCGACCATAGCATACAGCTTGGGCGCTTGCTGGGGCGTAACAATCCGTGACCCCGTCGTTAATAGCACCAGGCTGTCTGAAAAGAAATATTGGCTAAAGGCTAATGCCATAATGATTAAAATCAGTAACGGCAATGCCACACCTGCGTCCCATAACACCACAATAAACGCCAAATACAACGCCGCTAACAACATCATGGTAATGAACATCCGAAGCGATAAACCAAAATCGTGGCCATACCAGGCCGCAGTTTTTTTTGCCATCGACGGTATGCTCCTTTCCTCTTATAGTATAGTCTACGTCCTAAAGGTCTTGCACTCAAGCTTAAGAGACGATTGTTATGAGAATCAGTCTCAGTTTACTGCGGCAAAGGCTTGTCTAGTGTGGTGCGATGAGCTAAAACGTATGCGAGAAATTGTGCTGGGTAGACGTCTGTGGCAAAAAACGGATCGACAAAGTTCTTGCAAAATCTCATCACGGAGAGTAAAATGGTTTTTGCTGCTGGGGGATGATGTAGCGGTAGCATAGGTGACTCTGGATCACCTCGCCTAGGTTCGAATCCTGGTCCCCCAGCCAATTATGGCCCCATAGTCTAGAGGCCTAGGACGCCGGACCCTCATTCCGGAAACAGCGGTTCGAATCCGCTTGGGGCTACCATTTAATAACCGCTGTGAAGCGGTTATTTTTTTATGCTCACTGTCCGACGGCCTGAATAATTCTCGCATCTCGCGTGGATTAAGACCGTTGCGAAAATCCAAGGCTGGGTTTGAACGAACGACCCAAGCCTTGGATTTTAGTGGTGTTAAGGGTGAACGGTGGTGAGCATATGCCATTTGATGCCGCTGACGTCCTCTACGGTTACGGTGACCTGAGTGCCTGGGGGAATAGGGCGATTGATAGCGAGTCGTATCGTGCCCTTGGCGGAAAGCGGCACGATGAGTCCGTGTGGGCCTGGGGCGATTTTTTCAAAATGATAGACGTTGTGAATAGATTCTTTTGAGATCTTGTGCAGTTGTTGACCATTCCATATCTCATAGACCTTTCCGGTGCTAGATGTGAGGGCCACCATGGAGGTAAATTCCCCATAGACGCCAGAACCTCCGGTATTATACAGTTCTAGATCAAGCATGTGCGGTGTGACGTGGGTGCCGGTTAACACTAAATCAGGTTTTTTGCTGTAGTTGACTAACTTTCCCCACAGACCATGGTGAAAGACTTGATAGGTGAATAGGGTGATGACCACCCCGACAATCAACATGCCAAGGGCTTGCCGTTTTTGGTTTTTCGTTTCAACGGCTTCGTGTTTGATCGCCATCATTTTTCACTCCTTACACGGCAGTTTTTAAGCTAATCTGATGCGCCAAGGGCCAATGTGAACATAACCATCCCAGTTTCTGAGCAGCCACCGGTCCAAACTCCAAGGGCCAGCGCCGGAGAACATAAAGACCATCGCAGCAATGCCTTCCACGGTACCAATTTGCCATTCGTCAACACATGTGGTTCCTTGCCAGCCGTCCCCCCACAAAATCCCAAAACTCAATAGGACTGCTCCAAGAGCGGAAAGACGGGTCAGAGTTCCGCTGATTAAAAATAATCCAACCAAGAATTCGATCCACGTGAAGATAATTAAGAATCCAAAGGCTGTGTGCGGGTGAAGAATTAACGTGTTCATTAGATGATTCAGAGGCCAAAATCCCGCCTGTTATTCGCAGTATGCCCGCCTTGGGGCCTGCTGGCACAACGAGCGTAGGCGTTAGAGCTTCTGATTTACCATGGGTTGTGCCTATGATTTTGTCTAAGAGGGCCAAAAGGCCAAGGTATCAGTGCCCGAATGGTAGTGTTCGGCTCAAGTCCCGCAACGTACACTGGGGATGACAAATCTGTTTGAATGGTAGAGGTGGAGAAGGACCGTGGAAGTCGAAGCGTTTGGGTATTCCAGTTCTGTCATTGTGAGGCGCCTACGCTTTATCATTCCTTTGACCTGTTTCCTTGAAGTGTTATTACACCCTGCAAATAGTGAAGGATTTGCCGTCGTCGGTTTCGCGGCGGTTATCGATGTTTTGCGTCACGAATGGTTCTTGGCCTCAACCTCAAAGGGATCATTGTCTTCTACTGCATGGCGTGACGCCGTCTATGCGCTGCTTATCTATGTTCTCTATCTGACCCAAGCCCGGTTTCCTGCTCTTGCGCTCTCCCCTGTTCCAGTGATGGAGTTAGCATTAATGGCCAATCCTTCGATGGTCAAAAAAATCCTGCCCACTGTGGCAGGATTGATTGCGATTCGCCGCATAGTGTTGGCACGCCAAGGATTATTACTCTTACATATGGTTTGGCCGCTTTGGATTTTGGCGGCAGCCCTAATGGCGCTGATAATAGCCGGGCTAGTCCGGCAGCATGATCAAGCCAAAGAATCTGCTAATACCCTTATTCAGCGTCATCAGCAACTGTTAATGCGCGTGATTGAGCGGCTTTTCGAGGAGACCCACGTGATAATAGCTGATGCCGAGCGTGAGCGCCTCGAGGCATTGATTACCCAGCTGTGTCGCTCGGGCGGGGGGAAGCTCTCAGAAGAACTAAGCCATATCGTCGCTTGTGCTATAAAAGAACATGAGGAGGTCTTACATCTTTTCACGCCTCGTGAGAAAGAAATTCTTCAGGGAATGGCACGCGGATACTCTTACCGGCAGATTGCGGTCCATCAGCAGGTTAGTGAGGGAACGGTGCGGGCCCATGCGGCTAACATTATGCAAAAAATGGGTGTACACTCGCGTAGGGATGCTGTGCATTGGGCTCAACAGCAGCACATGCTTCCGGTACAGCCCGGCTCAGCTCCAGCCAATACGCGTCAAGAGTAAGGGCAAGCCGGTAAGGGGAGGATACGACAGTGATAACCACGTGGACAACGTGTTTGCGTTGGGCGGAATGTGATGTGGCCGGCATCATTTATCACGCTCATTTATTTGATTGGTTTTCTGAGGCGCGAATTCATTGGCTTCGAGCGCACAATATGGATTACTATAAGATCTTGAGACCGTTAGGTCTTGAGTTGTTGGTACGACACGCTGAAGCAGACTTTATTCATGCTATGCGTCCCGGAGACCGCTGTGACGTGCATGCGTCACTCACTAGGCTTACGCCCACACGCGCGACCTTTACGTATCAGGTCACGTCGCAAGGCCAGGAAACGAGTCGGGGAATCACCGAACATATTTTTGTGCTCAATGGGCATGCTGCTCGCCTGGACCGTTCTTTGCCTGAGTACTATGGTTCTTTGCAGCAGTTGTTGTCCTAAACACAACAGGAGGCAAAAATCATGGCCATTAAACCCTATCACTACGAGCTTCCACTGGATTTTAATCAACCTTCAAATCGCAAAGCCATGGAATCGGCGCTGCGCGAAGTCAAAGAGCAATTTGGTCTATCCTACCCGCTGTTAATCGGCTCCGAACGCGTTGACACGGAAAAAAAGATTACCTCGACCAATCCCGCCCATCCCGACCAAGTCGTAGGATTTGTCTCCAAAGCCGAAGCGAGTCACATTGACCAAGCCATTAAGGAGGCGTGGCGTGCCTTTGACTCATGGAAGAAGGTGCCCGCCGCAGACCGAGCACGCTACCTCTATAAAGCGGCAGCAATTATGCGCCGTAAAAAATTGTTTTTGGCAGCCGTAGAGGTCTACGAAGCTGGCAAGACCTGGGCGGAAGCGGAAGGCGACGTCAACGAAGCGATTGATTTTATGGAGTATTACGGTCGGCAAATGGAGCGGTTGGGAGCGCCTGTGCCCTTGACCCCTTTAGACGATGAAGACGACCAGGCCTTTTATGTACCCATCGGCGTGGGCGCAATTATTCCCCCGTGGAACTTCCCGTTGGCGATTTTGACGGGAATGACAACGTCTGCGATCGTGGCCGGAAATTGTGTCATATTAAAGCCGGCGAGTGCGACCCCGGTGATTGCCGCGCATTTTGTCGAGATTATGCATGAAGCAGGGCTGCCATATGGCGTCTTGAACTTCGTGCCGGGCGATGGCGGCACGATTGGTGATTATATTGTGACGCACCCGCTTATTCGCTTCATCAGCTTTACGGGCTCTCGAGAAGTCGGCTTGCGCATTAACCAATTAGCGGCCCAAGTAGCTCCCGGCCAAAAGTGGATTAAGCGCGTCGTGGCGGAAATGGGGGGCAAAGACGCCATTGTTGTGGATGAAACTGCCGATCTCGACAAGGCAGCACAAGATATTGTAACATCGGCGTTTGGATTTCAAGGACAAAAGTGTTCCGCATGCTCCCGCGCCATTATTGTTGATGAAGTCCATGATGTGTTGTTGAAGAAGATTGTGGAACGGACCAAAAAGCTGGTTGTCGGCGATCCCGATAATTTTAACAGTCAAATGGGTCCCGTGATTGATCCCAAAGCCTTTGAAAAGGTTCATAGTTATATTCAGTGGGGGAAAGAACACGCGCATCTCGAAACCGGTGGCGGGACCATGGACCGCGACGGCTATTTTATTCCGCCCACGATTTTCTCGGATGTGAAGCCAGGGAGCAAGCTGGAACAAGAAGAAGTGTTTGGGCCAGTGTTAGCGGTGATTCGGGCACGTAATTGGCAAGATGCGCTAGCAATTGCTAATGATACCGAGTACGGGTTGACGGGGTCGGTGTTTACTGCTAAAAGAGACCGCATAGAACAAGCCAGTGATGAATTTGAAGTGGGTAACTTGTACATTAACCGCAAATGTACGGGAGCCATTGTCGGAGCTCATCCCTTTGGAGGATTCAATATGTCAGGAACGGATTCGAAAACGGGCAGTCCTGACTACCTCCTTCTATTTATGCAAATGAAAGTGGTGGCGGAACGCTTCTAATGGTGCGGGGCAGGGAGATCACCCATCTCCCTGCTTAGGACGTTCTGGGAGCAATGCGTCCCTCGCGATACGGATCCTTGTCCCAGATAAACGCACTGCCCGTGGACCACAGGGTATGCGTGCTTGTCGCTTGCAAGAAGGCCCGGTCGTGACTCGAGATAATCACGGCGCCGGGGTAGCCAATGATCAGGCTTTCAAGAGCTAAGCGCATGCGGATATCGAGGTGGTTGGTAGGTTCATCTAAGAGGAGCAAGTCAGTTGGTTGCATCAGCACTTCGAGTAGCTTAAGGCGCGTGCGCTCTCCTCCAGACCACCCATCAATCATCGACTCCAAGAGGTCCTTGGATAGACCAAAGTGGCTTCCCAAATAATATATTTCTTCGCGTACAAAGCCTTGGTCATAAAGATAATCCATACCGGTAACGCCTTGAGGCAGTTTTGTTACCGCATCTTGAGGCAGATATCCAATGGCCGTATCTTGCATCCAGTGAACTTCGGAACGGGGCACCGTCAGGGCCTCCAGTAGTGTCGATTTTCCCGTTCCGTTAGGCCCAATGAGGGCCACCTTGGCATGGGGAGGCAATTTAAAACTTAGGGGCTCCCACACACGATGAGGGCGTTTAAGAACTAAGGATTGAATGTGGGCTAACGGCTCATGGCCGCTGTGACCGGAGCTGTTGTGCAACAGCTGCAAATCGCGCGGGCGTGTAGAGGGCGCCGTACCAGTTCCTAGCTTTTCTAACCGCTTCATGCGGCTTTGGGCTTGTTTAGCACGGGTACCGGACCGAAAACGAGCGATGTATTGTTCTAGGCGTAGGCGTTCCTCTTGTAACCGTTGATACTGAGCTTCTTCTGTCTTTAAGCGTTCTTCACGCAGATTGCGGTATTTCGTCCAATTTCCCGCCGTCGACCAAAAAAACCCGTCTTCCCATGACACAATACGTGTGGCGATGTGGTCTAAAAATGCCCGGTCGTGAGACACTACAACGCATGCGCCCCGAAAGCGCCGGATTTGCTCTTCCAACCACTGCAGCGTGTTCACATCCAAGTGGTTATTGGGCTCATCGAGCAGCCAAATATCCGCGCCGGACAAAATAATTTGCAACAGTGCTAGTCGATGTTGTTCTCCGCCGGAAAGATGCTGGGGAGAGTCATTGAAACGGGATTCAGCAAAGCCCAGCGCAATGAGGCCCGCCCGAACGGTCGCTTCCCATTCATATCCGCCCATGTCCGAAAATTTTTCGGAGAGCCTGCCCCACTGCTCGGTTAACTCGATGAGTTGTTCAGAGGTCATATCCGGGTTGGCCATGGCTTGTTCGACGTGCTGCAGCTGTTCTTGAGTTTGCCGAAGCTGGCTGTTGGCGTCCGCTGCACAGGCCCAAATTGTCGAGCAAGAAGGCTTTTGCCACTGATTAAGTTGGGTGATATAAGGGGCGCCCATGACTTTTATGGAGCCGGAGTCGGGTTCGATGGCTCCTGACAATAAACCTAAAAAGGTGCTTTTGCCCATCCCGTTGGGTCCAACAATGCCAATTCGGTCACCAGCATTAATATTTAATGTAATGTTGTTAACTAAGGCGCGACCGCCCATTGAAAGTTGGGCCGATTGTACAGAAAGCCAAGCCATAAAATACAAAACCTCCGCGCTGACGCTTTTCTCTGTATCTTAACACAGGGCGAATACGTCAGTCGTGATGCATTAAGTTCCGCAAGCTGGGCGAAACTAATTCGACACAGAAGAAATTGGGAGTTGCATACGCAGCAAAAGGGTGTTATTATATCAAAGCTGTCCGCGAGGACAGTGAGACCACCCGGTTTAGTGGTGGTGCCCGGTCCTTGAA
The DNA here is from genome assembly GCF_002903155.1 of Sulfobacillus sp. hq2. NCBI lineage: Bacteria > Bacillati > Bacillota > Clostridia > Eubacteriales > Clostridiales Family XVII. Incertae Sedis > Sulfobacillus > Sulfobacillus sp. hq2. The sequence goes on from NZ_NWUL01000011.1 coordinate 115,746, forward strand.
AACTATATCGTCATGAACGCGTCAAGGGAAACAGAAACAGTCAGCAAGACAATGAGTCATGGAGAGTTTGATCCTGGCTCAGGACGAACGCTGGCGGCGTGCGTAATAC
>NZ_NWUL01000010.1:0-626 GCF_002903155.1 Sulfobacillus sp. hq2
GCGGCGCGACCGCGGAAATTAGTTACTGGATCAAAGAGACGGGCGAAATCCGGTCGTATCCGGTCGTGTATGACCCTGATTTGGCGCGGACTTTGGTCGTGGGATTGATGGAAGTCCAATTGGCCATTACGGTGCTGAAAACGCCGCTGCCCATTCCCGACGACTATCAAGCCACCCATTACCCGTGTGCGTGGCACACCCCGCAGGGCTTGCGGCGGTGCGGCTTTTGGGACGCGTGCTGGGGATCGCAAATCACGACGACGCACGACGCCGCGGCCTGTGTCGCGGTCGCGCCCCCGCTCGCGGCGGATGTGGCCGAATATGCCACCTTACGGACCGAACAGCAGGCACTCGAAGCGCATCTCGAGGTGCTGAAAACGCGGCGGCAATCGCTGGAGGCCACGTTTCGCGAGGTGCTGGCCGCGCATCAGGCCGAGGCGCTGCAAGCCGACGATGTCCGCCTCAAACGGACCGTCATCCCTGGCCGCACGACCACGGATTGGAAAGCCGTGGTGGCCGATGGCGTGGTGGCCGAGGCGGCGCTCCAGCCGTATCAAAAAACCGGGGCCGCGTATGACCGGTGGACCGTGCAACACCCGATTCCCACCAAATCCCGTAGGAGGCGA
>NZ_NWUL01000010.1:782-12756 GCF_002903155.1 Sulfobacillus sp. hq2
TTGCCGCGGCCCGCACGTACGGCTATGACGTGCTGATTCTCGACTCGCTCTCCCATGCCTGGGCGGGCAAGGACGGCATCCTCGAGCGGCAAGCGAAGGCCGCGGGCCCGGACCAATGGGGCAACGACCGGCTGGCCTGGCGCGGTGACCTCCGAACACAACGCGTTGATCGAGGCCATTATGCAGGCGCCTTTGCATGTCCTCGTGACGTTGCGGTCCCGCGTGGACTATGTAGTCGAGACCGACGCGCAGGGCAAAGTCACCGTGCGGAAAGTCGGGTTGCGCCCCATTCAGCAAGACGGGCTGGAGTTTGACCTCGATGTGGTCGGCACGCTCGATGAGGACCATACCTTGACGATCACCAAAACCCGATGCGCCGCGCTTTCGCGGGGGGTCTTTCCGGAACCGGGCGCCGAGGTGGCGACCCTCTTGCGGACGTGGCTTCAGGACGGCGCGGATCCATTGGTGGACGACGCGGCGATGCAGACGTTAGGCGCGTGGGTGAAGGCGCATCCGGTCAGTGTTCCGGAGTTGATGCGCCGGATTAACGCGATTTTGCACACAACCTATCAAAATCCCCGGGAGTTAACCCAACCCGAGTTTGCCCGGGTGATGGCGGCATTGACCCAAGACACGCCGGCCGATCCCGCGGCGTCGGCCTAAGCCCCCCGCCTGCCGGCGGGGGCGTCGACAGGCAGCTTCGCCTTATCACAATCGAAAGGAGTGGATGCGCATGAAACAATTTCGTCCGGCGACCAAACAATTCAGCTATCTCCGCTTAGCCTTGATCGGCCCCGCGGGGTCCGGCAAGACCTATAGCAGCCTGCGGATTGCCACCGCCTTGGGGGCTCGGGTGGCCGTGATTGACTCGGAACGTGGCTCGGCTTCCAAATATGCCGATGAGTTTGCCTTTGATGTCCTCGAACTCGAGACGTTTGCGCCGCATGAATATATTGAGGCGATTCGGGCGGCCGTGGCGGGCGGCTATGACGTGCTGATTATTGATTCGCTGTCGCATGCCTGGGCGGGCAAAGGTGGTGTCCTGGACATGCATGATGCGGCCACCGCCCAAGAACGCGGCGGCAATAGCTATACGGCCTGGCGGACCGTCTCGCCCGAGCATAACAAGTTAATTGAGGAAATTCTGCACGCCCCGGTGCATATCATTGCGACGCTGCGGTCGAAAATTGCCTATGTGCAAGAAAAAGACGACCGGGGCAAAACGGTGGTGCGCAAGGTCGGCATGCAACCGATTCAGCGCGAGGGGCTGGACTTTGAATTTGATGTGGTGGGCGATCTCGATCAGACGAATCGGCTGGTGATTACCAAGACGCGCTGCCGGGCGCTGGCGCAAGCGGTGATTCGCCAACCTGGGGATGAGGTGGCGCGGACCTTAAAAGCCTGGTTGAGTGATGGCCCGCCCGCGCCGGCCCGGTTGACTGACGATCAGGTCAAAGCCTTGTGGCAGGCGGCCCGACACCGGGGTCTCAATGCCGACGGGTTGCGGGCCTTCTGTAACACCCTCCTCGGCACGCAGTATGCGACGCCGCGGGAGGTGCTCTCAACGGATCTTCCGCGGGTGTTAGCAGCGTTGGCAGATGACACAGCCCCCGCCCGGTCCTCCTAATGACGCAAAAAAGGGCACCACCCGGGATAAAAACTCGGATATAGCCAAGGCTGCCGCAATTCCGCCCAAACTTCCTACTCACCACATTGCAACAATGACCCACCACCCAAGCCTATTAAGCTACTCCTTCGGGGTACGTGTAGCTGTGGCCGAGAACCCCTCTAAAACCACAGACATCCTGCGGACGCTGGCCACCCCGAGGATATAGTAAAACTAGCATTGCTCCAACGAAATGACCTACCGCTCAAGGTGTTGGGCGTCTTGGCTCGAAGTAATAGAGAGGAAGTCAAGCAGGCCATGAGAGACCCACACATTACCGAACAAATGCAGGTGCTTGTAGGACTGTTAGCTTAGTATTGTGACTAACACCTGGATTCCCTCGGCAAGTTCATGAAATTAGGGGTGATGCAACACAATATTAGGAATATTGCATGCAGGATGGAGTCTCATAGAAGTTCTAGGTCTTGTTTTAAATCTGCAACGCGAGAACTATCTTTCGCCTGAATCCAATATTCCTCACACTTCGACAAGATAACCAATGCCTCTCGGCGATGTCCAAGCTGCCCACGGATGATCCCCACGTTTTGCATAGCCAACCAATACTCTGCAGATGGCTTGTGGTAAGTAGCGACCGCTAAGTCAGCATTCGTGTACGCCTTCTGCCATGCGTTGGTTCTTCCATAAACAGCTGATAACCCATGGTGTATGAACGCCGCCACGGGTTGCGTCTTAATCTTGAAATTAGCAGGAATGCACTCCAAAACGTCAATATATTGCTGTTCGGCTTGGTAAAAATCTCCTTGGCGTAACAAAGCAGAAGCAGTTCCAATGCCGGCGCGAACACGAATGTCTAGCGGGGGAGCGAGTGCCATGAGGGTTTTGCCCCAACTCACTGCCGATTGCCATTGTCCACGTTCAAACAAGATCCGTTGAAGCTGATATCCGAGATGGAGTGCCCATTCATTTTTGCCTTGACCAAGAAGCCACATAATCGAAGACGTTAGCCATGACACATCTACCTGTGTCATACCAGTGTTAATGAGGCGAAGCACACGGTGGTAAATCTCGTAGGCAAGGGCAGTATCGTGGCCCGAGATGGCGTCCCACCACAACTGTTCCAGTTGTTGAAGAGCAACGTTTACTTGCCCATGCCCAACCAAATCGTCTGTGAAAAGCAGTTGCGAGCGATTGCGAACTGGTTCATCCGCAGTTTCCAACAGTTTACTCACAGAGATTTTTACTCGTTTTGCTAATTCAACAACGAGTTCTACAGGAGGCGATACTTTGTCTCGTTCAAAGAGGCTAACGTATGACCGATCACAAAGATTTTCGCTGACTTCCTGTTGGGTAAGTCCGAGAGCCAACCTAGCAGCCCGAAATTTTGCCCCTATTTTCACGTGAATTTTCTCCTTCGATTGTGGTAAATATTCACCTCGTGAATGTCTATTGTTTGATAACATATCAAAAAATCATAAATATCACAATTAGTTAATCGGGAGGAATATTTATGAAATTGGCTTTACGGAATGCATTATTGGTTTTAGCTCTTGGCTGGATGTTTTCGTCGATTAACTATGGTGTCATGGGTAACCCAAGTCAGTCACAAGTTGCCGTTGCATCCAGCACACCACTACATCAAGGCTTGACTGATCCCGGCTCCCCGTAACGCGAGACTTCTAAACGTCATGGAGATACAAGACACAAGTGGTAAGGGGACAACACGGAACTGTTCCTGGCAGCGAGTCCCCAACCAACGTGAACGAGACACATAACCATGCCAGAATTTCTATCGGCGAAAAACAATGAGCGTTGGATCAGCCTCGTTCAACAGGGAAATCTTGCTGGACTCAGAAGCATTCGAAGGATTTTAGCCAAATATACTGCCAATCAAAACATGGTTCGTATGGATGAATTAATCGCACTGTGTGAAGAAGATATATCAGCACGGTTGCTGTTGTCGTCTTCATACTTTTCCCGGTGGATAAGCATGATGGCCACGGGGTTAATGAAAAGAGACTTATCACGCGTTGTAAATTTGGTCTCATATGCTCACTGGTTCTACGCTTTAGTGGTCGAAGGGGGTAAGATTAGTACCATTCCCACCCTTACAATTGCGACACGCCTTCATGAAGACGCGGGATTAAAGAGGGAGGATGTGCTTGAGGCCCAAAGGGAAACTCGACTCTTAAAGACCTTTTCTTTGGGCGCGCGGCAGAATCCATGGCTGGAAGACTATGTTAGTGAACTAAACCAAAGAGACCCGATACCTCCCTACCCGAAAGACATTATTGGCCTCATTCCCTATGACGATGAAACAGTGCAAGCGCTCAATAGGGCTCTTGTAGTGATCAAAAATTCCTCCGATACATTCTACGACGACTGTCTAACGTTTTTAAAGGAGATAGTCGTGGTAGATTGCAAATACACCGCCAATTTTACCGATAAGGCGTTTTTCGGAGTAATTTTCTTGTCCGCAAATTTCGCCGCTCTTGATGGCGCCAATTTGACAGCGGAACGCATTATTCATGAAGTTGGCCACATTAAGCTTAACGCCATAATGGTGAGCGAACGTCTACACTTTGCACCAGCCGACATAAAACTAAAATCACCATTGCGACGGGACCCACGCCCCGTCGACGGCGTCCTCCACGCCGCTTATACCTTTGCCAGGATAAGCAGATTTTGGGCGAGTCTTACTCCACACCATGATCAACGTTATGAGGCTGTATGCAATATTGTCAATCAGTGCATTGATCAGTTAAGCACTGTCGATCACTACCTTACGGATGCCGGGCGAAGGCTATTGGATGAGATACATGGCTGCTCCGCGACACCTAGGACGGAGGGATTATAAGTTGACTGAAATTAGACTTAAGCCAAGTACGGCGGTCTTCCCAATAGGGGAATGGATATTTATCGCACATCAACGCGGAAAATGCAAAGTCCCAATCGATATGAAGGATGAGGTGCGCGACATTTGCCGCGGCATAAGTACAGAAAAATTAACACATGGTCACCGAATCTTGGTGAGGATATTGAAGGAAAGGGGGTTGTTGGACGAACACATAACACCGCCACGAGAAATCAGTCCCAGATTCGAGCGGCTTATCTCATACTTGGCAAGGTTTGAACCAGAGCAGGATAGGATGTCCTCGTTCGGCAAACTCCAAAGCACGCGGGTATGCGTCGTTGGGCTTGGCGGACTAGGCACGTGGATGGTTCAATCGTTGGTTATGTTGGGAATAAGACGACTCATATTAATTGACGGTGACGCAATAGAAATATCTAACTTTAATCGTCAACTGTTCTGGCGCGAAGAAGATATTGGTCGGGCTAAAGTAGAGGTCGCCGTTGAAAGATTGCACCAATGGGATCCTAGCCTAGAGATTGAGTCTCATTTCCAATACATCACCTCGTCTGAGGTGGTACGGCAAATTTTATTGGAAACCGGACTTAACAGTATCGTGTGCAGATCAGCCATTGTGGTACATTCGTCGTTGGATCAACGAGGCGTGCATATCACTAAATATTCCGTTTGTAGTAGTGGCGGGTTCGAAGGTTGGGCCGCTGGTTGTGCCGGGTCAAACCGCATGCATAGAGTGTCAATGGACGCAAGTAAAAAGAGATTACCCTCAGTACGAGAGGGATTTAAATGCCTGTCTATCAATACCGCAGCCGGTCCGAGGTTCACTTGTATCGGAGCCAATGTCGACTGTGGGAGCTGCGTCCTGGGATATATTCAGATTTGTGACCGGAGTAGAGTTTCCGCGTTCCATGGGTGCCGAGCTTGTGCTTTCTAATGCTTCGTCAGAACTACACCCTATCACAAAAGACCCTCGTTGTAGTGTGTGCGGAAACCTACGTATGAAAGGAGGTGATTAGGCACATGGATTCACGCATGGAAAACGAACTGACCGAAGCCGACAACCGAGATCTCTTCGTACTGACAGAAGACGATCAGGCAGCGCTCCAAGACTTCGGAGCTCAACTCCTGTGGGAGTACAACTACGTCGAGTAATAAGAATGCCCGGGGGACGCGCCAGCGTTTCCCGGGTACCTTAGAAAAGGAGACAGTGCGCCTTGATAAGGTCCAACAGGACGTACTTTTATCTGCTATTAACGGGATTGTGGCTGACAACAATAGGGAATGGAATTTTTAGCATTGGTGCCATTTGGTCTCTCAGTGGTCGGAGTCCAACCGACGTCGTCTTGTTTGGCATTATTGGAGCGCTGCCCATGGCAGTGGTTAGTTTATTCGCGGGGACAATCGTGGATCGCACTCCGAAACTGAAAGTACTAATTATCAGCGACGTGACTTGCATGTTCCTTACGCTTATAGCAAGTCCTTTTGCGGCAACTCAGTATACCAGTATGGCTTTAATTGGGTTGAATGCGATGCTGACAGTCTTTAGCTTGACATATTATCCAGCGCTGAATGCGTCTATCCCGCTCATGTCCGATGAGAAGCAAAGGATTTCGTTTAACTCACATTTGTATTTTGCCATCGGGTCAGGCAGATTCGTCGCCCCTTTATTAGGCGGGTGGATCGTTGCCTATTTAAGAACACCATATATCTTGATTATTGATTCAATTTCATTCGCGGCTTCTGCCATCGCTGCTTTCATCGCTTTTCGCGGCATGAATATTCGCGAAACGCCCCCGGGCAAAAAAGCTCCACAGAAAAAGAGCGTCTTGATTTCAAGCATAGAGGGCTTGTCATACCTGCGAAGTGATAGGCCATTGTTGTTATTTGTGTTGGCTTTTCCATTTATTGAGGCAGTCGAAGCAGTTTTCCCGTTGGGCGTACCTCTAGCGCTTCGACAGTATCACTTGAGCTCACATATCTACGGTGTAATAATGTCTTGTTTGGCTTTTTCGTTGATTCTGGGTACCATCCTCTCGAGAGTGAAAGCCCTAGCGGTCTCATATCGCAAATACTTGTCCGTAAATTTTTTGATTCAATCTTTGGGGATGCTTGTCATAGCTTCTGGTTGGCCCCGAGTTTATATGGCGGTGATTGGTGTCTGCGTGTTGGGGTTCACGTCAGGGATAGCGCAGGTTCATTTTGCGTCGCTAATACAGACCAAAGTTAAGAGAGAGTTTTTGGGCAGAATGTTTGCAACTGTGAATTCGCTCGCGACCGTGTTAGTTCCTTTAGCGCCTCTTATGTTGATTCCATTTCGACAGGCGCAAATGGGGGACCTGTTTTATGCATTGTTCGGTATCATGTTCGGTTGCGGGCTGTTAGTATTTATCGGCATTCGTAATATTACAGTAAGAGGGTAATGATAATGTCACACACACGCGCAGTCCACCTCTCGCGTCTTACAGACGGAACATTGTTAACAATAACGCGAACCGAAGAGGGGGCTCTTCTTGAGAACGAAGAAAACAGACTTTTGATTAAGGAAGAATTCAAAATTGCGGGGCGGGACGAGTATCTGCACTTATGCCTGAGCAACGGACTTCGTAGCATCCGAAAAATAAATGGACGAATTAAACTACTACCGGCGTTTGTGCCCGTTGCGTTATTTGGGATGACCACATTCCGGTAAGTGATCTAGGTATGCGGCGAAGCTCTGGCTCTCTTTGCTTTTGGTATAAAGATTCTTGGATTTGGAGATCAAGTTCGAGACGGAACCAAGGCCAAATTGGTACAGCCAACATATTGGCAGCCGCTCCTAGTCCAGACTTTCTGGCGCTTGTTTATGTAAAGGACCATGTGCCATTTGTCAGACTGGTAGACCACGTCAACACTACGGGTACGGACACGCCGCTTTCACTCTCGATAATCAATGATCTATGTTGGTATAGCGAGACCGTTCTAGCCATCACGGGAATTTACGAAGTTAATAGCAGTATAGTGTTTATAGACGTCATAACCAAAAGGGCAACAGAGGTTGCATACAATGGTACAATTTCGGCATTGGCCGTGTCGGAGTCTCGACTGTACGGAATTGCTTCGTCGGCCATTTCCCCTCCTGTACTCACAGAACTCTATCCGCAAGCCAACGTTGTTTCGACGAAAACCATCCGAACGCACTACTACACCGACAACCCCAGCATTGTAATACCCGGTTCAAATCAAAACTTGGTTATTTTCCTTCATGGTGGACCGATCGGCTGTTGGCACAACACATACAACCCCATCGCAGAGGCTTTATCAAGTCAAGGTTTTCATGTTATCCTTTTCAATTCCTCGGGTAGCAATGTCGGTGGTAAAAGTCGGTTCCTTGCTGCGGACTATGGGAGGGTAGATTTGCACGAGTTGTTCCAAGCTTTTTGTGAAATGACCGAGGATTATCCAACCAGTGCGATTCACATCGTTGGGGATAGTTACGGAGGGTATCTGGCATGGTTGTTTGCAATCCAGATGCAAAAACTCCCACGCAGAATTCGTTCACTTGTGATACTGAATGGATTTATGTCACCGGATGATCTCCAATCGGACAACCCAGCTGTTCGTGTGTTGAAGAAATGCCTTCCGAATCCGGCATTTCGGAGACCGGATGTAGACAAGATTCTATTTGTGACCTCAAGGAATGATAGGCTCATATGTTCTGTCGGCATTGAATTAAATTGCTCAACCATGGGCATCCCTTGCAAAGTCATGAATTCCGGTCATCAGATTTCGGATACGTAATTAGTTATGGAGTTGGCCGAAACTGTGGTCGACACCCTACATAACAACTGAAGAAGGAGTGTTCAAAGTGTCGGAAAACTTCGATGTGGTAATTATCGGAGGCGGCCCCAGCGGTGCGTCATCAGCATTATTACTGGATCAATTTGGGTATAAGGTGTGTCTTGTCGAAAAAGATGAATTTCCTCGATTTCACATTGGAGAGTCGTTATTATCCATGTCTCTACCCATTTTAAGAGAGCTGAATCTGCTCAGTGTCATTGAGAGTGCGGGATTTTTAAAGAAGTATGGAAGTGTGTTTATTTGGGGAGAGCCTCCAAGTGGACCTATGTCAATAAAATGGACACCCGAAATTGAGACATTAGCCGTGGCGCGCATGATACACCGCCTCGGCCTCGGCCGGAGTCTGGTAATCCAGGGCACCATGGATCCGCTGCCGATTATAGAAAATCTCGATATAGGCAAAGATCGCCCGTTCGGCTTCGTCTCGGTTTCGAAATTTCGTCAGGTCAATGAGCTCCTTTTTCAGGAGGCTATGCCATGATTCAATCATGGCATTATCATAGCAATTCCCTTTCCGACTCATGCTGGCTGTCATCCCGTATTGTTGAAGACGCTCTTGGTACGCCGTCGCGGCCTATGGGCTACCGCGATCCGAGTGATGCAGCACGCCGGCCGGCGGCCGGCTGTGCGTGACCGCGCGGTCTAAGGCTCGGAGAACTAAGTCTTGCGTCATGCGCCGATCCACCGCCCATCCCACAATTTTTCGGGTGTACAAGTCCTCAAGGCTTGCTCAAGAGAGCCATCCTTCCTCGGTGGGGATGTACGTGATATCCGCCATCCACACGGCATGCGGGCGATCCGCGGTAAAGGTTTGATTCAGCACATTCTCGTGTATGGGGAATGCGTGCCGCGAATTGGTCGTGGCCTTATATTTGCGCACCACCCGGGACCGCAGCCGATGGTCGTGCATCCACCGCGCCACCGTTTTTTGACTGATGCGCTCACCTTCCCGCCGTAACACGGCGGTGATTTTGGGGCTGCCGTAGCGTTCCCCTGACGCGGTAAACACTGCGCGAATCCGTTCGACCCGCCGGGCCCGGGGACGGGGTGGACGATGGCTCCACGCCTAAGACCCGCTTCGCGAAACGTCGAGGATTTGGCACCTCTGCGTGATCGAGACGGGGAAGCGGTGTGCATGAATGAACGGAAAGAGTACTTCCGATCGTTGGTGAAGATGCGCATCGCTTTTTTTAGGATCGCATTCTCCTCTTCGAGATCCCGAATGCGTCGTGGCAAATCGCGCAGGGCTTGGTCTTCCGCTTTCAGATGCCCACGACCCACAAAGGGTTCCACCGGATCGCCCTTATACGCGGCAACCCAACCATATAAGGTCTTAGGGGGAATGCCCAGTTCACGCGCCACTTGCGCGCCACTTTTTTGTTGGGTCAACACGAGTTGAACCGCTTGTTCTTTAAACGCTCGATCATATTGATTGGCCATCGGATTCACCTCAATTGAGAATTATTGTATCATCATGTCTCAATTCGAGGTGTCCACAATTTAGACTAACATCCAGGGTTCCGGCACTTTGGAGCGCGCACGCGTACCGGATTGTGGCGCCTTCAACGGCGACCAACTCTCAAAAGTCGCCACAAATTTCTCCTCCAGACTAAATCCGAATTGCATCGACTGATGCATGCGAGTGTGCTGGTCCAACAGCAGTATCTGAGTCGCGCCCTGCGCGGTTTCTTCGGATACTTTGGGTTACCGGGCTGTTATCAGGCACTGGAAACGATTCGCCTTCAGGTGCTTTATGCGTGGATTCAAGTGTTGCGGCGACGAAGCCAGCGCACCCGCCTCATGGTGGCAAGATAATCGGGGAGCCGGATGTGATGCGGTAATCCCGCACGTCCGGTTCTGAAGGGGTTCGCGGCCCAAGAGAAACTCGCTAAGAACAGCCAAGCCTCGAGGCCGCATTCTACCTACCTAATCCCTATGCGGGCTACGAAAAGGGGAGCGTTGAGAATAAGGTGGGTTATTATCGCCGGAATCTCCTCGTCCCCGTGCCGGTGGTTCCCGACTTGGTCGCCTTCAATCACCAGTTACGAGCGCGCAGCGAAGACGATTGGGACCGGTCCCACTATAAGAAGGGGAACGCGATTCGCACGCTCTTTGCGGCGGACCGCGAGGCGTTGCGGGCTCTCCCCCCGCAGGCCTTCGCGCCGTATCGCTATACTCCAGTGCGCACCGACCGACAAGGCCGTTTTTGTTTGGAAGGCCAACACTGGTATTCTTCCGCACCGGAGTATGCCCAACAAGCCTTGATTGTGCGCGTCGGGGCCCATTCGGTCGAACCCTTGGCGGCCGATGGCCGCCTGTTGACGCGTCACGATCGCGTCTATGGTCCCCACCGATCCGACTCTCAGGACTACCGTACCACGATTTATCGCGTGGCGCAAAGGCCGGGCGCCTGGCGCAATAGCCCGCTCCGGTCGGGCTTACCGGAAGCGGTGCGCACCGCCTTGGACAGCGCCGGGCGCACGGATCTCCAAGCCGCCCTGGAAGGATTAGCGCATTGTACGGAGCGATGGGGGTTTGAGCACGCCGTCCGTGCGCTAGAAGAGACGGTGGCAGCCGGTCGCATCCAAACAGCCGATATTGTGGCCATGGCCCGGCGGATCGCGCTCGCGCCGGACTCTACCCCGTCTCCCGTCGTCGATTTGCACCCGTACGATGCCTTGCTCGAAAGGCGGTCCGCGCCATGATGCTCTCGAAAGCGCGCCGCACGCGCCGCGAGGTCATTGCCAGCTACTGCAAGCGGCTGTCGTGGAGTCAAACCGCCGTCACCCTCTGTGAACAGGCGACGCCGTTGCAGGAAGTCTTCCTGGAGCAGGTCATGGCCGCGGAGTTGGCCAACCGGGAAGTGGGGCGCCGCGCCCGCCTGTTGTCGCGCGCGGGATTTCCCGCGCACAAGACGTTGGCGGAGTTTGATCGTCAGGGGGTTCGCTTACCGAGCGTGTTGAGCTGGGCGGATCTCGAACACGGGACGTTTATCGCGGATCACCGCAATCTCGTGTTTTTTGGAGGCGTGGGCTTGGGGAAATCGCATCTGGCCATCGCCTTAGGGATGGCGGCCTGTGACCGGGGCCAGATCGTGCGCTTTTTTACGGTGACGGGTTTAGTCGTGCGCCTCACCGAGGCGCTGAAGGCCGGAACCTTAGAACGCGTCTTCATGGAGTTGCAGCGCACAGACCTCCTCATCCTGGACGAATGGGGGTATTTACCCATCGACCGGGAAGGGGCCCAATTGCTGTTTCGGGTCGTCGCGGACAGTTATGAAACCCGCAGTCTCATTCTCACCACAAACTTGGAATTTTCCAAGTGGGGAGCGGTGTTCACGGATGACCAAATGACGGCCGCCATGATCGATCGTCTCGCCCATCACGGACACTTGCTCCTCTTCGAAGGGGAAAGCTATCGCATGCAGCACGCGTTAATGAGGGAGTCGTAATCACGATCACAGCGTTACGGCCATACCATCTTCTACCATAATTGCCAAATAAAAATCCCCATAGCCATGGGGATTTTTATTGGCAAGAATGAGGATTTTTTCGGCTCTCCCGCACTTTTGCTGAAAGATAGGCAGAATGGGAGCATGGTCCTTGCCGTGTGGTTCGAATGGTGCCGAATAGGTCGACGAGGAT
>NZ_NWUL01000009.1:0-47252 GCF_002903155.1 Sulfobacillus sp. hq2
GAACAACAGGAAACCCCGGATTGACTCCTGCGGAGTCAGCGCCTTGTATCTCCGCCCTGAACGGCGGAGTTTTACGGCGCATTCTGATAAAAGCACAATAGAGAATGGTTTCAAGCGGCTATAGGTAGTGATAAGCGGACCACGTGCGGGCGGTTGATTCCGGGGTTTATGGTTTCAAGCGGCTATAGGTAGTGATAAGTCACGAGTTCTTCAGCACGTACCACATTCCTCCGGAGTTTCAAGCGGCTATGGGTAGTGAAAAGGGCCGGGATCCGGCGCGAGCCGTGCAGGCATTTCGCCGTTTCAAGCGGCGATGGGTAGTGAAAAGAGTGTATCTCCGGAGCAACGCATGATGGATAAAAGTGTTTCAAGCGGCCTCGGTAGTGAAAAGGGTAGCACCACTCGCACGAGCGAGATTCGTCAAGACGGTTCAAGTGGCTATAGGTAGTAACAAGTTGGGAGTTTTTATTCACGATTGCGTACTCCCCATAGCGTTTCAAGCGGCGATAGGTAGTGAAAAGCCGTTCGATAAGGTTTGCGCGAGGCTAATCCAGACGGTTTCAAGCGGCTATAGGTAGTAATAAGACTACTTCGCGCACCACAGGTAAGACAATCACCTGGGCGGGTTCAAACGGCTATAGGTAGTGATAAGCAACGCTGTAATGTGTGGGCCCAGCTGGTATCCCGTTTCAAGCCGCTCTGGGTCGTGACAAAATTGCAGTTTTCTATCAGAACACGGTAAGCCCGCCGATCCCGGCGGGCTGTGTTGTTGGGCACTAAAGGAGGTTGCTGCCTAATGACACTCACCGATTTTCTTGTTCGCCCGCCTGATTCGCCAGGAGCCGGGTCAACAGGCTGAGCCTGACCCGTGTCCCTGGGTGGACGGCGGCCCCAGGGCAGGACCGGCTGCCATGATTGATCATCCCGTGTGTACGCCCTGCGTCGCAGGGCGTGCTCATCGCTGGGGTGATCCGCGGGTTGCGTGCGAATACTCGCTCGTTGGAGAGACCACGTCCTCGCTGAGGACTAGACGGAATGCCGCCTAGTCGCATGGGGTGTCTTAATGTGCCCGGATTGGCGGCTCCGAGTCTTCCGCCACGAGGACATTGAGGGGCGTTCGGGGGACAGCACGCGCGATGTCCCCGAACCTGTTACGAGAGGCGGGGCTCGTAATGTTTGACGTTTTCTGTGATCCGGCCGGTGACGCAAGGGACAACGTAGCGGAGGAGGGGCCATCGTCGCGTGCTGCCCTGAGTCCGCGGCCACTAAGGGACTCGACCCCGAATTGCGGCGCTGTGGGTTCGAATCCCACCCGGCCCTCGCGATCGACGGGGATCGCAGGCGTTTTCCGATGGGTAGACGGCTCGCTCACCTCGACGGGCGGGTCGCCCCGCGGCTGGCCACCGGGTGGCTGGTCGCGGCAGACCCGTCGCGTTTTTTGTTGATAGACCCCTTTTCTCAGCCCCGTCGTTCAACGGTAGGACAGCGGTCTCCAAAACCGCCGATGTCGGTTCGACTCCGGCCGGGTCTGCCAATTTTTAAAACGTCTTGGTATACGTTCTTATCCTTCTGCATACAATAGTCGTAAACGATTGTTGACAAGATCGGACGGATGGGCCAAGATGAAACATAAGCAGAAGTTGACAAGGAGGGTACGGAAAATGGAGCATCTCGCAAAGAACCCGCGGCGTCGTGGTGTTCAGCAGATCACCATTCCTCCCGCTTCAGAAGTGAATGAGGCTTTTATGACGGTCGGTCAACAGATCCAAAAACGTCATATTGAGGCGTTTAAGCGATTAGCTGATCGCTAATGCGTTGGATTTCCCTCCAAGAAGCTATTCTATTCCAAAAGCAGGTCGTTGCTGAGACTGGTGGATCCATCGGAGTTCTTGATGAAGGCAAGTTGAAGGCCGCTCTGTTGCGGCCTCTTCACGTTGTATTCGACTACGATCCATTTCCAACACCTGCTTTGAAGGTCGCAGCGTTGATTGAGAGTATCATTACCACGCACCCTTTTCTCGATGGCAATAAGCGAACAGCCATGCGGATAGGGCTTGCGTTGTTAGAGTATAATTTTCTCCCGCAGCATGTGGCCTCCGATGCCGACATTGAAGCTTTCGCGGTCGGCATCGCTAACCACACGATAACACGTTCAGAAGTGGCACGATGGCTCGAAGGCCTTTATCGCTGTTCTGATTCGTCAGATCTCGACTCGTAATTTCTCCTTCTTCGTAAGAGATCGACCCATCCACGCGGCAAAAAAGACAATAGCCCATCCCCACATTGCCCCTGTCGGTGCGAGTCCGGCCTCCGGCCGGGTCGGCTCATTTTGCTCCATGCCTTTCGAGAAAGCGGGTGAAGACCCCATGGATATCGCCTGGGCGTTTCGCTGTGATACGTGTGGCTTCCCGCAACGGATGGTGAGCCCGGATGAGGACGTGACCACCTCTACCGGGGCCTGCCCCTGTTGTGGCAGCAAATCCTGGCATCTCTACGCCAAGGATGATCAGGGTCGCGTCCGGATCATCGGATAAATCTATTCGCAAAGGAGTGAGACGTCATGTTGTTTGCCTTAATTCCCTACCTCGAAATGGAAGACGATGCCGCCGAGGTGTGGATCGACCCGGTATCGGCTCCGCCCACCACGCCCGCCGAGGTCGTGGCCGTCTTAGCCCGGTTTGCCGACGCCGACCCGGCAGACCTGGAAGCCATTGCGACACATTGCGACGCGTGGCACGCGGATCGCATTCTGTTGCCGGATGCCGGCGGCACCCAGTGGCGGAGCGTCTGGATTGCGGACGCCTTGGACGGTCGGCTGGTCGACACGTCCGTGCGCTCTTTGACGGGAGGGATGCGTTAATGCACGAGCCTATCATTCACCGAGTCTGTTTGCTGCACGGCCAGCCCGGCACGGCTGATTCATTGAGCGTCTCGGACCTGTGGGAGGCCAACACCGAGGCCCCTGCGTTCTTTCGCGCGGTGCTGGCGACGTTGCTTAGCGGGCGTATGTACGATGATTCGGATGCTCCCACGTTCTATAGCTACTATACGACATCGGACCCCGATCGTCTTCGCAGGGCCGTGCAGATGTGGTATTCCGCGACCGCTTCCCTCCACAGTCCAGAAATGGCCGCATGGATGGCCGATGTGTGTCTCGAGTCTCCGAAGCTCGGGACCTTTGCTGAGGTCAACCGATGACCGATCGTGACGCGTATCGTGCCCGCATCGCCGACCAGATGGCACGCGATCCCGGCGTTGTGGGCAGGCGCTGGATTGATCGCGATGCGCTGGGTCTCGGCATGAGGCGCCTCGCTCCCTGCGGTTTGGCTTTGATATCACTTCCCCGAAGGAGGGACTCCTATGTCCTCGCCTTTATTGCCCGCCGTTATTCTGTGTGACGGCGATACGTTCGAAGCAGATCGACTCCTGGCCGCGTTACGCGACGCCGCGGGCACGCAGCCGCGCCTCTTTGTGAAAGACCACGCGACGTTGCCGGAAACGCTCGTCGTCCTCTTGCCGCCTGATGGGCCCTCGCTGGCCGCCGTCCTGCGCGATTGGGTTCGCACGTGGTGGTCGGACGCCGATGCCGCCCGCTCGGGGACGCCGGAACAGTATCTGGCAGGCTTTGGCGTGGTCCTCGATCCGGACCCCTATGCCACGTTTTCCACGTCCTGTCCCTATTGTGGCGCGGACGGTACGCTGTCTGTCGTCAGCGGCGTCTTTGCCACTCAAGGCGTCGCCGTTCACGCCGACGGATTTGCGTTGGACACCGCGGCCGTCTTGCACACGGCTGACGAAATGGTTGCGTGTGCGGCCTGTCAGCGCACGTTTGCGGCGGCGGACATTGCGTTGTAAGGCGTCTCCGGCTTACTCTTCCTCTTATCGCAGGACATCCCGTCGGGTGTCCTCTTTTCTCTCGCAAAGGAGTGTGTTCCATGGATTCCTCGGTTCCTTATGGAGGACAGGCGTCGTCGTTGCCATCATTTCCCCCTTTGACGATTCGTCCGGATCCGTTGCGCGAAGCGTCTATCACCGACATTACCGAGCATCCGTTAGGTCGGGAACTTCAGAGTCTCTTAGCGTGGTTTTATGGGACGGGCTTTGCAGCGGATCCCTGGCCCTATGGGGTCTCATTACCCAGCCGCGCTGATTCTCCCCCTACCTTCGCCTTGTCGGGGTATGATCGGCGGGCGGTCATTGTGGCTATTGGACAATATGATCATCGGCCAGCCGCCGATGATCTCGCGGGCCCCTTTCCTCCTGACGGGCATGTCGCTGTCCACGGGACGTTGGAAGGATCTCCTCCGAAAGCGCATGTGACGGTGCTGTCGTTTCGGGCGACCGTGATGGATCATGCGCAGCTCGCGTCGGGGTGGCATGTTGTCCTGAGCAGTGCCACCCGCGTGTTCTCGGCGTTTTATGATCCGCGGCGGCGTCTGCTGTGGCGCTACGGCGATGCTCGTCCTTCGACGCGACGGTGGCGGGTCCCTCATCTCGACGAAGTCACAGTGCCGCGGTCGGCAGTGACGCAGGGTCTTATCATGGCGCCTGCGGCGTCTTCTCCCGCAGACCGTCCATGGTGGCAAGAACGCGGGCCCCAGTGGACCCGGCGCCACGCGGCCTGGCTCGATCAGGCTCGTGACACGGGCACGCTTGTGATTCCCTATACGAGCCCGGCCGTCCCCGATCTCTTATTTCGTCTGTGGCGCGCAGTCTGTGATCGCCAGCACCGTGTGTATTCTGTGTTGTATCGGGCGCGCGGGGCGGTGTCGACGTGGCGCTATAATGCCGATCCGCAGGATCTCGATCGTTTTCGTATCACAGACGCGGCCCAGCAGGCCGCAGATGCGTACTTTGTGCAACGGGTCGTCCCGGAATTTGCGCCGCAATCGTTTTGGCTGTGCAGTCTGGGGCATTTTGGCGAGGTTTCGCTGCCAACTCGCACGGCGCTGACCCACATTTCCGCGCTTTTGGACATTTTAACGGCGGGCCGACAGCCGGCGCCACGGTGGTCTTGATGGACCCCAGGGTGTTTATGCCACAGGCCCGCACGGCCGCGGTGTCTTGACAGGGCGCTGCGCTTTGATATGCTCATCCTATCAGGAGGGGTGAGGATGTCATTACGCATGCGGTCCTGGCTTGCCATGACCAGCGGAACTATCGTGGTCCTCGCCGTGGTGTATGCCCTGGCGATCTGGGCCGTGCAGCGGTATATGACCGCCCAGCCCGTGCCGCCCTTGGCGGCTCTCGGGGGGCATCCGCTCTATTTTATCGCCGGAGGCGTCTTAGCTACGGTCAATGTGCTGCCTCTCATGCTCCCCTACGCTCCGACAGCGCGGCGCCGGGCCGCCTATGACGCCGCCCGGGCGGCGTTTCTTCGCGAACATGCCGACGCGTTTCGCGATCCGGATGTGGAGTAAGGGAATTTTCGGAGGCCGCTGGGCCTCCGCTTTTTTTTCTATTGGGAGGTGTTGCGTGTGTCACGGCATGATGCGGATCCCTCAATTCCTGTGTTATTCGGGCGTTTTGTGGTCCTCACGTCGGTGTTTGCGTCGCTCTTATGGGAAGTCGTCCCTCGTCTGCACGATCAGCCGCTTCACCCTTTTTTCGCTTTATGGGCGCATCCGTGGCCCCATTACAAGTTTTTTGCGTTCGGGTATTTTCTCGCCGTGATCGTCATCGCGCCCTCGTGGGCGTGATGATACGGCCTCGGACCCCGCGCGCCGACCGTCTTGCGCAAGCGCGCCGGTCAGACCTTCATCTTGAATACGGAACGCGGGTGGCCGCGCCGGATTTCGCAGCCTTTCACGCGCTTGGGATGCCGTTTCACCAGCAGGGGCGGCGCGCTCCCAGCCGATCTCCGGGCGCTCTTGCCGCCGATTTGGCCAGAAGTGCTGCGCGACCGTCCCGTGGCGGCCTTATGGCCGTTGATGCACCCGGCGTCGCGTGTTGATCAGGGCCTGCGCTCATGAGCGTAGGCCCTGTGGAATTTTGAGGAGGAGATATGCCGATGTCACACGTCTCAGATGCTGCCACCCCCACGTGGAATGACGCCGTGCGGGCGCTTTTTGCCGACCAGTATGCGCTGATGGTGCGCAAGCAACAGGATTATGGCCCAGGCAATATCGCGGCGTTTGGCGAACTGGGCGTCCTCGTGCGTTTGAGCGATAAGCTCGAACGCCTGAAACATCTGTTGGTGACGACCGACGCGACGGGCCAGATCACCGTCCGTTCGGCGGTTGAGACGGTGAATGAAGCCGTGGAGGACAGCTACCGCGATCTGCTCAATTATGCGCTCATTGCTTTAATGCTACGGCAAGGCACGTGGTCCCGCCCCTTTCGGGCGGCCGATGCGACTTTATGTCGTGGCCCCCACGATGATACCGAACAGGAGTGATGCCCCCATGTCCCGATCGTTAACACAGGCGGCGGCCATCTTAGGAGAAGTCGCTGAACAGGCCGATTGTGCGCCGGGTGAGGTTTTGGCTCTTTGGCGGACGCCGAGTACGCCTTTCGCGCAGGCGGCGATGGTGGAGGATGTCGCCCGCGCGACCTTGACTGAGCTGGCCCGTGCGGGCGTGCCCCTGCCTGACGTGGAGCGCACGTTCGTGCTCGCCCGCCCCTACGATGATGGCACCGCCCGGCTCGTGATTAGTCACGGCCCGCAGATTCTCTTTCATGATGAGTGGCCCGCGTCGGGATCGCTCCGGGCCTGGTATCGCGCCATCACGGATCTCGTCGCGGCCTTGCGGGCAGTGGCGGCGCCGCGCCCAGTGGCGGGGGCGGTCGAAGACCCTCTGGTGCATGTCTACGGCCCAGACGCTCCCCACGCGCCGGTAACGGTGGTCGCGAACCGCGCGGGGCTGGCGGCGGTCGCGCAGGCGCTGGCCCACGCATTGCTGCATGGCGAGGGTGCAGCGTTCGCCTTTACCGCCGACGGGGAAGGCTTTGACGTGGTCGTGCAGTGCGACGATACGGCCTGGGACGGGCCTACGTGGCGCCAGCGCCCGTTGCCCTATCGCGACTCCCGCTTCTCCGCAGGAACCCCGCCTAGGATGTAACCCCCGCCCCCTTGTGGAGGGCGAGACGCCTCGCGACATTTGAGGAGGAATCTCTCCATGGATTTTGACGCCTATCTGAATCGCGTCGCCGCGCTGGACAGTCCCGCCGATGATCTGCGCGGTCCGCTTACCATTTCGGCGTCCGAGAGCTTGCATGATTTGTTTCAGGCGTTTGCGACGCAATTTGCCTGCGATGCCTCGGCCTTAGTATGGCCGTCCTATCTGTCCGCGTCCCCGCCGACGGCAACCATCGCGTCCGGCGAAACTTCTGTGGGCGATCTCGTTCACGTCTATAACTGGCAGTGGGATTTTTTTGTGGTCAATCCGTACGAGCGACCACGTCAGCACGATCGATTCTTTGCCTATCAAAAACACGCCGCGCAAATGACGTGTCGGTTGCAAATCACACACTTTTGGGCGGCCACCCCCCCATATTTTACGGTGATGGCGTGGATTACGCACCCTCTGTGGGCCCATTCGGTTTTTTTGTTGGATCTGATGCCCGTGAAACGTATCACCTGGACGCCATCGTTCGCGGACTCTGCGCATGGCATTGATGCCCTCTGGCGTTTTGATGATGTTTCGTGGTCTTTGCGTGAGGCGTTACTGACCACCGCCGAACATGCCCACAACGCCATCCCGCAGACGGCCCGTTTGCGTCATGCCGAGCGTCTTTCTCTGCAATCACCCTGGACCGGGCTCCGTCTTGCCTTGCGTGGGCTCTTTGTCGGCGTGATCCGGAGCCTCATTGGATAACCTGTCATGGCTTCTTTCGCACGGCCTGTCGCCCGTGCCTGCGGGGTTACCACCCCCGCACTCTTGCGGGGGTGTGGGACGCATGACCCCATCTGAGGAGGACTCTCCATGGATTTTGACGCCTATCTCCAGCGCGTAGCGACGCTCGAAACGACCTGGGACCATCCCCAGGGGCCGTTAACGATGGCGGCCTCTGACAATGTCCCTGCGCTGTTTCAGGCGTTTGCCACGCAGTTTGCGCAGGACGCCTCGACGTTGGTTTGGCCGTCGTATCTCGCGCCGCAGGGGGCGCCGAGGACGTACCACCGACAGACGACGACGAATAAAGGCCATGTGGTCGTCCAATTGACGTGGCACTGGACCTTTGCGGTACAGGACCCGCACGACCCGCCCCGGGCGCAGGATGTGTTTGACCCGGCCCGCAAACGCGCCGCCCGCGTGCGGTGTACTTGGCGAATCCAGCAGGTGTTAACAGGCTCGCCTTATTTGACCGTGCAGGCGTGGATACGATTTCGTGCGGCGGGGAGTTACCGCACGGTGTCCCTTTTGGACCGTCCCCACGTCCAGCATCTGACGTGGACGCCGATGTCGGCGGCCTCGCCTCACGGCTGTGACGCGCTTTGGCAGTTTGATGAGGAGGAGCCGTGGTCTTTGCGCGACGCGTTACTGGAGACGGCGGCCCAAGCCGCTATGTTGCCGCCGTCTGTCTGGTTACGGCACGCGGACCGGATCACCTGGGGGCAGGGCGTCCGCACCCTGTTGATGCTCCTGGGACGCATGATCGGCGCCGGGATGCGTGCTATTTTCTCCGACGAGTTCCTCTTGATCGTCCTGATTCTTGTGTTCTTTGGGGTCGTTTTGTGGATCTGGTGATCGCGGCGCGCTTTTGCGCCCAGCCTGACGGCTGGGCGATGGCGTCCATATTCCTCTCAGGAAGGCGGGATGTGCTGATGCGTCGGCTCTCCTCGCGGTCTCGGTCCTATACGCCCGGCACGCGCTCTGAATTTCGCGCGCGGCGACTTCTCGATCGCGTGACCGCACCGTATCAGGCGGTCTTGTCTCGCGATCGCTGGAACGACGAAACCCGCGCGGCTCTAGTGGCCATCACGCAGGCCCTGCGGGCCCGCGGTTGGATGGTAGCCACGACCCGGGGCCATCTTCTGATTTTGACGCATCCCGATTACCAGGATGTGGGCATGTATGTGGGCAAAGCCCGCACGCGCGATGCCCCTCCCCGCTGGCATCCGGTCGTGTTTTCCGCCTTTTACCATCCCCTGACGGGTTCTAGCTCCCCTCGTCTGTAGCACGGATGGCGGGCCCCTTGTGAAAGGAGGATCTACGGATGTGGCGGATCATTATTTGCGGCAGTCGCCATTGGACCGACCCTGCGCCCATTGCGCGGGTGATTCAGGCGTTGCCGCCCGACACCGTGGTGATAACGGGCGGCGCGCCGGGCGCGGATGCGCTGGCCCATCGCCTCGCGCTCCAGCGCGGTTTACGCACCGGGGTCTTTCCGGCGGCCTGGGCGACGGAAGGGCGGCGGGCGGGCCCCTTGCGCAATCAGCGCATGCTCGAAGCCGGCGCGGATGCTGTCTATGCGTTCCGGTGTCCTGGCGCCAGTCCCGGCACCGATCATATGGTGCGCATTGCCCGCGCCGCGCACGTGCCGGTGCGGGTGATTACCCCCGATTTGCCGGAACCGCAGGGCGACACGCCTCTGACGGCGCGTTAGACGTCTCCTGTGTGTATGTGCATACATCGGATTACCCGTGACTCTGTTCCTTGAGTCCCATGGCCGTCTGGTGGTGGTACGCTGTCTTGACACACCCTCTTCGGCTGTCTTCGCCCGCCCGGACTGGCGGGCTTTTTTTGTGACGCATTCTGACTGAAGGTGGTGTCTCTGATGACTCTTTCGGCCTTTATGGCCTCTCCGCTCTCCTCCACGTCCTCTGCCGTCGCGTTTTCGTTAGGGGATTACGATTGGCCGCGTCCGCTCTCCCCGGATGCGGAACACGATTGCGTGCGCCGGGTTCGGGCGGGCGATCCCGAGGCCAAAGACATCCTATTCGCCGCGAATATGCGGTTGGTGTTCTTTCTTGCCCACCGGTATCCGATTCCGGACGGGATGACGTTTGAGGACCTGGTGCAATGGGGTGCCATTGGTCTCTGGGAGGCCATCCCTCGGTTTGATCCGACCCGTGGCGTGCGGTTTTCGACCTATGCGGCCTTTTGGATTCGGCGGGAAATTGGCCGGGGCTTGGAAACCACGGCGACGCTGATTCGGGTGCCGCGGCCCGCGCGGGACCGGCTTGCGCGTCGCGCGGCGACGGGCGATTCCTGGCCGCTTTCCCTCGCCGATCAGCGGGCCCTCGCGGCGTTACATCCGGCGCCATCCTTGGAGGCCTCCGTCGGGGCCGACACGGAGGATGATTTGCCCTTCGCTACCGCTCTAGCCGATGACCGTGCCACGGACCCGGCCGAGCGGGTGGCAGAGGCCGACGCCGCGTTCCAGCAGCATCGCTGGTTGCGGCAAGCTCTGGCTGCGTTACCGGCGCGCACGGCGCAGATTCTCGGCGAGGCCATGGGCTGGCCGGATCAGGCGCCTCGCGCGCTGTCGGCCATTGCGCGCGATCGGGGTCTGAGCCGCGAACGGGTCCGGCAAATCGTCCAGCAAGGCCTGACCGCCCTGCGTTCCCCTTTACGTGCGTCCAGGAGGGATTGGGAATGACGGCTCCTACGCTGTATCCGTGGCGGTTAGCGCGGGTTTTGCGCCAGCTCAGTCAAGTCGAGGTCTCACGGCGCGCCGCCGTGAATCAAAGTTATTACTCGCAAATTGAGCGGCACCAGGTGAGGGCGAGCGCTGCCATCAGTGCCCGCCTCTGGGCGGTCTTAGCCCCGTCGGGGGATTATGAGACCACGCCGGTCGTGTGTCAGGATTGCCACTACACAGGGCCTCTGCGCGTGTTTCAGTCTGACGCCGCCCCGGCCCCGCGTTAACGCGCGGGGTATCTCGTGTTCGATGGCCGGCCGCGCCCCAAGACAATCCGCGGCGCCTTTGTTATCCTCTGCTCAAGCGGAGACGCTGTTTTCCGCCGCTACCCTTCGTACAAAGGAGATGGATTTTTCGATGACGACCGACGCGCTGGACACCTTACTGAGTGCTTTGCCCGATTCGCACGCCGGCGATGCGCTCGCCTTCTATCTCCACGGGCTACATCCGGGCGATGATCCGGTTGATCCGGCCCTGGTTCGGGCCTGGCTGACGGATCTGCGCCTTCAGATTGACACACTCCTTCCCCGTCTGCCGTAACAGGTCCCTGGTTTCTCCCAAACGCGAAGCACGGCCGCTGCGGGCCGTGCTTTTTGACGTTTCGGCCCATCACGCCCCTGAGGAGGTTCCGCTGATGCCGTTTCCGTCCATCCAGACCCCTTGGGGCAGCATCGCCCCTATCGTCGTTGATACGACGACGCTGCGTTATGAGGATATGTCTCTGACCCCGACGGGCGTCACGCTGACCGTTACCGTCTCGCGCGATGCCGTGGCGTGGACGTGGCAGACCGCCGATCACCGTCTCGGGGGGACGGGCTTTCCCTCGGCGGCCGCGGCCTTAACCCATCTGAGCCACGTTCTCACGCAGCAGTATGGGACGTTTTGTTCCCCGATTTCCGATGCGTAATGCGTGGGCGGTCGTTTCCCTATGGAAACGGTTGGCCTTCCCTTTTATCCGGCAACAACGCGATACCGTGTTGAGCCCGCCATCGCGCGGCGGTGCTGTTGTCATAAACACCGTCGGATCCCGCGGCGGTCGTGTAACCCCTGTGCTCCGATCCCTGATGTCTAAGACGGGGCATCCCCGCCGCTGTTTCCATATGGAAACGCGGGACGAGCCCCCTCATCTTTGGAGGTGTGATCATGCGTTATTTCCGTGCCGGGCAATTCCCGGCGACCGATGAACCCACCCACTTACCCGTGGCGCCCGGTCCCAAAATGCTTGTGCCGGTCACCGTGCTGGTCGATGCGGCGGATGCCGCGGCAGCTACCGATTGTCTCAATACGATTCTGCGGGACCACGCCACGCCTGTCACCAACGGCCCTCTTATCGACTGGGCCTTGGGGCCCCTGACGCCCTATACCCCGCCGGACCCCTATCAAGAAGGGATGGCGTTTGCGTCGGCCGTCACGCCGGATCCGGCCACGCTGTGGGCCGATCTCGGCCGCCGCATTGCGGAACGCCTCGGGCCCGGGGATGCCGACCTGCTTTATGATCCGGCCACGTTTGGCGATGCCGCAGGGACGCTCTCTTACGACGCCATGACGGCGCGTATTCAGGCCATTGTCGTCGAGGAATGTCGCGCGACGCCTTTCTTAGCACCACAGCCGCCCCGAAAGGATTGACCGTATGGTTCACCTTCTTAAGATCTGGCCCGAATACTTTCAACCAATTCTGAGCGGGGCCAAAACCGTCGAACTACGATCTGAAACCGACCGTACTTTTGCGGTGGGGGACGTTTTACGCCTTTGTGAGTATGTACCCGGAACTGCGTCTCCCTATACGGGCCGAACCTGCGCGGTCCGCGTGACCCATGTGCTGCGGGACCCGACGGGCCGTTGGCTAGCCCCGCACGTGGCGGCCCTGTCGATTCAACGGCTGACGCCGCCGCCTCCTGCGGATTCCTAAGGCCCTTTCGCATCCGCCGCCCTGCCAGGGCGGCGAGAACTCCACCGATTCGATTCTATTGGAGGAGGCGTGACGTTTTATGCCCAATTGGTGCACCAATACCCTGACAATCACCGGCCCATCGTCTCTGGTCTCCCAGTGGGCGCAAACGATGCAAGGCTCGTCTGTCTCATGGCCGGATGCTGGCGATGCCGACGTCGTCCCTGCCGTGTTGCCGCTGTGTTTTCATCGCGGGGTGCCGATTCCGGCGGACATTGTGCGCCAAGGTTTTTCACCCGCCGGGTACGATTGGTGTCGCCGCCACTGGGGCACGAAATGGGAACCCCGCGAGTTCGCGGAGAACGTTCCCGAGGTGTCCGTGCAGCCCGATGGTTCGGCGACGGCGTTTTACCGATTCGATACAGCCTGGAGTCCTCCCTTGGCGTGGCTGCATACGGTGGCCGCACACTGGCCGGCATTGACCTTTGCGTTAGAGTACGAAGAACCCGATAATGCGGTGTCTGGCGACGCACTATGGCGGGACGGTCAGTGCGTGCGCCGAATGGCCTTCTAATGAGGCTTCTGGTTCCTATCCTTCGGCCTAACGGCCGGGGACTGTCACGCTCCCGTCGGTCGGCTTAGGCCGGACTCGCCCGGCAGGTTGGTGTTTCCGGTCGTTTTTCTATGGCTTCGCTCTAGGAGGTGTGTTTTCTCATGCCCTCGTCTTCCGTGACGACACCCGGCGGCACAATTGGCGTCTTGTGGGAGGCCGGGCCGAATTATCCCGGCGTGGCGGTGACCATCAACGGCGAAGTCGCCGCGGTGGTCGAGTGGAATCCGGAGCACCACGCGCTCGTGGTGCGGACGTATGACCCCGTCAGCGACTTGAATTGGCGCGCGTATTATCGGTGGGACACGGGGGCCGACATTCCGTCCGGCCCCTGAGGGTCTTTGCCTCGACACCTCGCTTGTGAAAGGAGCATGCTGTCATGTCCACGGCTTCTCTCATTCAACTCGATCTCGCGGCCTGGTGTGGCACGTCCAACCTCGGCCAGCGCCCGCTGGCGCGGCGCTTGCGGGCGCACCTGACCGCGCTGATCCAAGCCGATACCCCGGTCATCGTCTGTGATTTTTCCGGCGTCGACGTGCTGACCAGTCAGTTTGTGGACGAATGCTGGGGCACACTGTGGGATCAGTTTCCGCATGCCCTGCTCCAGCAGCGAATCCAGATTCGTGGCCTCGCGGGCAACAACCGGGCGATCTGGCGGTTTGTGCTGGCGCATCGCTAGCCCTCACGGCGGCGTCTCTGCCATCACACGGAGGATTCTTCCTTGTTCTTTCTAGGAGGTTGTAGTGACCCTTCAAGCGCACGATAACGGAACCCCACCGCAAAAAGAACCGAAATCCCTGCGGCTTAGCTATCGCGAACTGCTGTTTGTGAAGCATTCGCTCGAGCACGACTTTTGGTGGTTCGAGGAATTAGACGACGCGGCGGACGCCATGCCAGACGAACAAGCGGTTCGCGAACGCCAACGCCTTGCGCAATTGCGCACCGTTCATACCACACTTTGGCGCAAGATCCAGACGGCCTTAGATCGCCGGGCGGCTCGTTTAACGCCGGACCAGCGCCGGCGCGCGGATCTCTTTCGCATCGAGTAGCCTGAGAACGGTTCTGTCCTTTGCCTGCTTGATCGAAACCCGGAAGGTCGGTCGACATTCGTGACGCGGTAGGTCTAACGCAGGTATCGTCCTGTTGCCGCCCCGCATGGGGCGGCAACAAGGAGTCTGTTCGATGTTTTTGATTGCCCATCGCTCGAGTCTCGCCTCGATGGCCTCCTGAAAGGATGGATGTTGTATGACGCTTCGTGACCAGCTTCAGCAGCTTTTCGCTCACCTTCCCGGCCTTACGTCGGATCCTGCCGGATCGTATTCCTATTCCCTCTACGCCTACTCGGATGACGCGTTGACCGCCGCCCAGCTCGCGGCCATTGCTACCGCACCCGGATCCAAACGCGATGCGTTCTATGAACAGCTTGATGACATTTTTCTGATATGGGCCGATGAGGCGTTTAACGCGCTGATGGACGATTTGCATCGAGCCTGGTGTGAAACCTCTGCCGCGGACAATGACGCTCTCCCCTGGGCGGACGTCCACGATGTCGCGCACGATCTCATACAGGAGACTGTCACGTTTACCATGGACTACGACCATTTCTTACAACAACGCGTCTATGTCAACATTATCGTGAACACCGGCGATAGCCACACGGATTATACGGCGAATGATCTGATTCCGGCCTCCGATCGCGATCCCGTACAAATTCCCCCCGAAAGTAGTCTTCTGTGGCTGACCCGCCAACAAGGCTACACGCGGCGCGATCTCTACCGGACGATTATGCATCAGACCGCTTCGCCCAGTGTCTTTTTGCAGTCTGTATATGAAGAGTGCCGCAATGTCACGACGGTCATGAACGCCTTGACCTTTTTTGTGACGATGACATTAGGCGACTACCTCGATTGGATCGACCGCCGCGCCGACATTACGGTCTCAGCCGACACCGCCTGCGGGCTCTGGGATCCCTGGGCCGGCGGAGGCAGTACATTAGACATTGTTTTAGAAAAACCCGTTACCATTCCTTTTCAGTACGCGGAACCGGCGTTTGATGGCGTTCGTGGTTCCTATAGCGTCGCGGACACGTATGGGATGTTGCGCCGGTTTTGGACGGACACGGTGTTGACGACCTCTCTCGCCTCGGCGTAATTTCGCTTACGTTGCTAGTCATTCCCCCGGCTTTTCATTCCTTTTTGTGTCATATGGTTCGTTTCCTCAGACGTAATGTGATACAACAAAAGAAACATCGTCATATTACCAGATCGAGGAGGTCCCATCATGAGCACAACCTTTACCGTCGATGGCCGCTATTATACCTTTTTTCCCGCCACGATGAATGGCGTAGACGTCATCGGAGTACGGTGGGTATATCACGGCGAATCGTTTTGTGAATGGTCGGCGGAAGCTATGATGCCTCAAACGCAAGAAGAGGCCGAAATAGCCCTGACGCACTATCCCTGGGCGATCGTCGAAGCCATCGATGATTTTGAGGAAGGCGACCGTATGAAAGGGGCCCCGATCACCGTGTCCACCTTAGCGACCTGGCTAGAGATGTTTCGTGACTGGGTGGGGACGCCTTCCGAAGAATTATTGGAAGACGGGGGGACCGTGATCGATCACTTGTTGACTGAGTATGCGGATCCTGCCTCCCCACGGTATAGTCCAATAGTCTCGCGTCAACGTTTGGAAGCGGTATCCCCAGAAACGTGGCAACAAGCATGGGATCTGTTCGACGCAAGGGGATAACAATAATAGGCCGTGGAGAGGCGTCACGATCGAGGGGGATGCCCCATGACCTCTCGCATCTATCGCGCCGCCTATTTGGTCTATCCCGATAGTGGGGAAATGGTCCTAACGGGCCCCGAGCACGCGGACTATCCCGACGCCGCCCTGCGTGCTGAAGCCCTGGCCGAAGCGTACCGTGCAGACCTGATTGGTCCAGAGTGGCCACGGGTTTCTGTAGAGGACTTCCATCGCTATCTCACGATTGGCGCATGGTACGCTTCGTACTAGAGCCTCCTCGTGCCCTGCGCACTCCCGGATTAGCTGGCGCGTTGTCGTTGAGCTTCCCCGCCCGCTTATGCGGGCGGGGCTGATATGATGGTGGAGGTGAGAGATATGTCTGACCGCATGGTTGTCACGATTACCGTACCGTCGTGGGCACTAGAGATCCCCGCCGTGGCCGCTTTACTGCAAGACGATCCCCCAGAAGATATGATCCCGAATCCTGACGGGACCACTGATCTGTTTCAGTCAGAAGCTCCGTGGGGCGAATGGCCGGCCTTGGAATCGCTCCTTATCACCGCAGGCATTGCGTTTGATCGCCATTCTGATGGGAAATACGAATACGATCCGGAAACGCGGTTTTTCCGCCCCGCGGCCGCGGACGTGCCCGTCTGCGACGCGACGGTCCTGACCTTGGCTAATGGGGAACCTGTTGTCGCATTGGCCACCTTCAAAACTTTAGCCCAAGCGGGACCACTCACGGTTGACGCCATCACCCAAGCCTTGGGGATTCCCGCGCTGTCGGTCGCGGCCTGGGGACAAGCGCATGCGCCGATCCCGATTCACCCGTAACCCTATCGCATCCCCCGTCCTTCCGGCGGGGGATGACGACACCGTGTGTTCCACGCGATTACGCCCTATTGGAAAGGATGATCAGCCCTTATGAGCTACCGCGTTTCCATTGACTATACCCAGCAGTCTCGTCTGCACGATGATGGCACCCCCCAGTCGACAGAGTATGGCCTGCTGATTTATGACGATTTTATGGAATATTTTCACCCGGTAGCCGCTACGCTGCCTGACTTTTTGCGTATTCTCACACATCCTGCGCTAGCGATTGTTATTCTGAGCCACGTCGGACAGGATACGGTATCGGATTTGCTCGACAATGCCCAATATCGTAGAGAGATTCTGATTAACGGAGCCGTTTATACGTTTGACCATTCGACACGAGAGGCGCTTCAGTTTATGCCCGTGCCGAATGACGCGACCGCTTATGTGCCGGCGGCCTTTCTGGCAGAATATTGTCGTCAACACCCGCCGCTGACATCCTTAGGCCCCTGGACGGACGCCGATCGCCAAGCGTTTCGGCAAGCGGCCGAAGCCGCTGGGTTGCTGTGTCTGTCCGACGAACTGACGACCCTCTTTTCTTTGTGAGATTTGCAATACACGGTCTCAAGTGATGGCTGACATTCGCCATTTCCCAATGCCGCTAATGCATGCGATGCCGCATTCTGCTTCTACGGGTTCCCATTCCAACGACAAAGGACGGTGACCTATTATGCACTTAAACCGTGGCGGATGGGGCTGGTGTTGTCCCGACCTCCAACACTATTACCGGAATACGGATATCATTCATCTCACGGTGAATCCGGCAACATCCGGCATTGTTGCGACACTCATAGATTGCCAGGCGAATACGTCCTATGCAATGACCTATTGTCCGTTTTGTGGCACGCCTTTTGAGGAAGAGGACACTCTGTCAACGACCCAGGCCTGAAAGTCCCGGATGGGGTTGGACTCTGATTGAAGATTTTGAAATTCACGGCGCCCTTATAGCGTTTCGTTAAGTGTTTATGACCAACGAAGAACAACAGGACTGTGTAAAAGAATGTGATTGGGATGGCGTTAATAATATGCCGCTTGAAAAGATAGCTACTATTGCTATCCTTATCGCGGACGATCCTTGCCTTAAATGTCGCTAACTCTGACGGTATAAGGCTAGACGCCCCGTGTGGGGCGGCTACAGGATCTGTTTCGCATCTCTGATGTAAGGGTTTTTACTCTTGTGATAAAATGAGATCTTTATCTAACGTGGCGCAAGGAGGCCGCTATGCACTCGATTGACACGCTTGTGGCGCAAACTACTGTCCACCCTTTTCAGCCTCTCTCCTCAGCGGATCCCTTTGATCTCCTGTGGTGGTTAGGCTATTGGCTAAGACGGATGCCGAACAGCAAAGCCATCATTCGCACGTTGATTACCATGCAACCCGTCGTACACTTTCCCGACGGGCCACATCTGACCGTCATGACCTTACATCAATGGTTGAGCACCCACGCCCCCATGTCGCCGGAAATTGCCGCGTTGCAGCCTCTCCTGATGCCTCTCTTCACGCAAATCCTGGCAGACGAAGCCGCTCACCCTCCCGCTAATGATGAGGAGGAGCCCATTCTCTACTCCGACAAACTCATGGCCGCCTTCTGGTCTGGCTATGGGTGGGCTCCGTCCTAAACATGACACCTTATGCCAATCACTCGGAGGGATTATCTGTGTTCTTATGGTCTCACCGCGTTCGCCTCATCAGCGCTCTCGCACTGCTCATCAGCCTGTCGGGGTGCGGCCTTTCGACCCCCTCCGCCGCAGCGATTCCGTTCCGTTCGCCGGGAGTTTCGTCGCGGCCGGCGTCTTCCGGCGCCCCGTCCACGCCTACGCTCATACTGGAACCGGGCGCCGGTGTCACCCCCTGGGTCACGCTCATCGGTCACGCCCGCACGGGGATTGACCTCAATGCCTATCTGATCGATAATCCGGCCATTCTGACCGCCTTGCGGCACGCGGGGCAGCGCGGGGTGCCCATTCATGTGATGCTCGCCCCCAATCCTTATGACGATGCCGCGGCTGTGCCGCACGAACGCCAAGCGCTTGCGGCGATTCCCGACTGCACCGTGCGCCATGCCCCGCCGCGGTTTGATCAGGCGTATGCCTTTGACCACGCCAAATATCTCGTGGTCAATCCGGGGACGCCGCACGTGACGGCGATCATCGGGTCCCTGAACTTTACCGATAGTGCATTTGACGGGACCAATCTCGAGGCGGCCGTGGAGGTCACGGGCGCGCTGGCGCAAGCGGCGATGCAGGTCTTTCAGGCCGACTGGACGGACCAGACCGCTGGAACGGGGCCCCGGCAGACGCTGGTGCTCTCCCCCGGGGCTACCGCGACGTGGGTCCACCTCTTGCAGTCCGCCGGGCCTCTGGACATGACCACCGAAGAAATTGGCGATGACCCCGCGGTGCTCGCGGCGATGGCGGCCCAAGGATCGAATCTGCATCTCCTCTGTCCCGCTCCTGCCTCGGCCGCAGCCCAAGCTCGTCTGGCCACGCTCGCACAGGCCGGGGTGCAAATTCGGACACTAACCACGCCGTATGTGCATGCCAAGACGATCATCACGGCCAGCCAAGCCTTTCTCGGATCGCAAAATCTATCGTCCGTGTCTCTGCAAGATAACCGCGAGATGGGCGTTCTGGTGTCCGGCCCGGACCGGACGGTGCTCGCCGCCTGGTTTGCCCACTGGTGGCAGCAGGCGACGCCCTGGACGGCGTCCGGCGCGTCGCCTCGCACGACCACACCGATTTCCCCCTCTTCGGCTCGCCCCTGGCTGCCCCAGGGCGCGTCAGAGGCCACCGTGCGGCACCTGTGGGGATCGCCAAGCCGCACTTATCCCACGACCTATCACGGGCAGGTGCAAATCGCCTGGGTGTATCCGACCGCCACGATGTATTTTGTCGGGTCGCGGCTCGTGGCCGTCGTCGATCATTAACCAACGACAAGGAAAAAGCGCGCTCCTCGATGTCTCGCCATGACGCTATCTATCGTCACGATCGTCCCTTTGCTATACCTGGCCTCCGTCCCATGGCGGCGGCGGTCCTAAGAGAGGGGCCGCGTGGCCTCTCTCAGCCCTCTCGTTCGCCCATCCACCGGCTGGGCTAATCTTCGGCCTATCTCGGGGGGCGTCTCCCGTCAGGGGTCGCCGGAGATCAGGGCGCCTTTTCCCCCTGGTCCCCCCTTACAGGAGGTTTCTTCCATGGATTTTTGGGACACCACGTTATGGACGTTACGATCTCACGACGAGACGCAACGCGAGATGGCTCCCCTGATGATCGATGCGTTGCAGACCTGGTTGGATATCCAGCTCGCCGCCTGGGCTGACCGATGGTACGGCCATATTCTCGTCTCCGACACGTTCGCAGTGACCGTCCATATTTGGTTTACCGCGACGCCTTTTGTGGGATCCCACTGGTTTGTGAATACGCCCTCTCCTTGCCGTTCGTGCGTTCCCGCCTTCTCCCTCACAGGGACCTTGCCCGTTCTGCGCGGGGCTTCTATGGACGTTCGTCTCACCTATGCCCATGACCGCTGGCAAGCGAGTGAGGCGCTGCTGACCACGTGGATGGCCACGCTGGAAGCTCTGGTGGCGCGGCAACGCTGGGCGCCAGCTCCTTCACTTCGTCCGCCAAGGCGACCCGTCACCCGGCTAATTGGCGCGCCGTCCCCTTCTTGGATACGCCGCCTCGCGCAAGGCGTGGCTCTTTATGGCATGGTCCGCCTGGTCTTCTGGTTCTTTACTCTGCCTACACCTCCGTCGTTCACGCTCCCGGAGTCCTTCAGTGTCCTCGTCTTCGCCGCGGCGGTGCCCTGGGTGTTCTTGCCCTAATGGCCAACCGCTGGGCGGCACGGGTTTTCGCACCGACGTCACGGCCCGCGGCGTCGGTTTTTGTGTTGTCCGGCGCGCCCTGCGCGCCCGTGTCTCATCATGTCATTCAAGGAGGCGATTTTGATGTCTACGCACGGTTTTGTCGGCATTGGCACGCCGGATCAGTTTCATGCGCGCTACAATCATGCCGATTCGTATCCTACGGGGCTGGGTGCGGAGGTCTGGGCGAAGGCCCGCCAGTTTTTGCACGAGGATGCCCATCTGCACGGCTTTGCCCACACGTTACTGAGCTACACCGATTGGCGGCAAATGTCCACCGCCGGGCTGTGCCCCTATTGCGGGCAGGCCACAGGTCAGCCCCATTCGATTTGTGGTGTGGTGTACACGGCCGATGCGTTCCCGGACGTCACGTCGTTGGCGGCCTACCAGACCGCACGCCAGCAGCCAGGGTTGTCTGCCGCGGAGGCCCTACGGCGCGCACGCGAGGAGTGGTCCATCATCCAAAACCTCCGGCGGACGGGCTATCCCGATCCGGAGGCGCGGTATCATCAGCACGAGACGCTTGAGGAGGCGGACCTGACGCCGGATACCCTCGATTGGCTCTTTATGGAATGGGGCTATGTGATCGATCCCGAGACGTTCCGCATGCATGTGCTGGTAGGCTGTATTGAGACGCCTGTGACGTATACCCTTGAGATCATGCGCCCGCATGGCGATCATGCCGTCTTACCGCACAATAAGCGCTATACGGGCGCCTTGTTGGCCTCGTACGACTTGCGGGAACCGGAACCCTCATGGGCCGCCGTCGCGGAAGCGGGCTATGCTTTACGCAAGACGTTGGGCGCGGCCTTCGCCGCCGATCCGACCCATCCCTTATTAGCGGCGGTGCGGGCGCTCCCGCCCGTCGAAGTCTGGGATTAAGTCCGGCGGCCGTCGGGTTCTTGGGGGATTTCTCAACACGCCCCGCGCCGCCTTGTGTGAGAGACGGCGCGGGGAGGATGTGTGCGTGACCCTCATTATATCATGTGTTACCGCATGTGCGCCAACCGCGCTTGCGCGGCGGTCAGTTGCGCTTCGGCGACCACAATGAGGGCTTCGAGGTCTTCCCGGTCTAAGGTGTCGACCGCCAAGCTCTTGAAATTCGCGAGGACGACGGTCGGTTTGATGCCGCTGCTCGCCGGCCGGGGCGTGGTGGCTTTTTCGACGCCGGCTTGATCGAGCAACCGCACGACTTCTTTGCTGACCCGCTGCATCGTCAGCGGCTGCGTTTGGGCGAGGCGTTCCAGCATTTCGACAAAGATCTTTTCCGCTTGCGCCATGATTTGCGCTTGCACGGATGGATCGGTGGTCACGGCACCGGCTTTGCGCCGGGTGGCCGTCAACAGGCGCTGGGCCGCGCGGAAATGTTCAATTGAAATGAGGCCTTTGTCAAAATACGCCCACAACTTGGGATGCGCTTGCAGGACGTCGCCCAACTGCTGATACAGATGGACACGGCTCGTGCTCATGCCCAGTTGCCGGGCCATCTCGCTCGTCGTGCGCCCGGCCTGATGCAACGCCTGCACGCTCTGCACCACATCGCGCAGGCGCATGCCTTCGCGTTGCAAGTTTTCGGTCATTTGCAAGACCTGGCGGTCTTCGTCACTCAACGGCGCCGTCAACACCCGCGCCGGAATGTGGGTCCAGCCCAGCGCTTGCGCGGCGGCCGTTCGGCGATAGCCGGCCACGAGCCGATACCGGAAGCCCCGCGTTTTGTTCGGCAAGGGCTCCACAATCACGGGGTGCATCAGGCCGTGTTGTGCCAAACTGGCTTGGAGCGCCGACAAATCTTCGGCGTCCATGCTTTTGCGCACGTTGTCAGCCCGGCGATCGAGGGCCGTAAAGGCAATCTCGACGATTTGCGGTTCATAGCGAAGCCCGGGCGCTGCGTCGGCGTCCAGTATCGGCGCT
Source organism: Sulfobacillus sp. hq2 (assembly GCF_002903155.1). Classification (NCBI taxonomy): domain Bacteria; kingdom Bacillati; phylum Bacillota; class Clostridia; order Eubacteriales; family Clostridiales Family XVII. Incertae Sedis; genus Sulfobacillus; species Sulfobacillus sp. hq2. The sequence continues at coordinate 22,476 of NZ_NWUL01000009.1, forward strand.
GGTATCTCGGGCGCCGGCGCCCCTAAGAGGTCGCGTAACGCCGTGACGTCGTCGGTTTCTGCATGGGATACCGGTGGTGTCTTGGGCGGTTGCAGGACCGACGAGGTTTTACCCCGTTCCGGGCGCGCCTGAGCTGCGGGCCGCCGTTTCTTTTTCGCTGAGTTCGCGATATGAATCACCTGCTTTCCTAAGAATTGCCGTCATTGTCCCATATTGGTGCGGTATTAGCAATGCCCCCCGTCCCGGGGGGACAGGCATCGGTCAGATTTTTATCTGCTCTCCCCGAAAGGGTCAATCACCCCGCCGTAAACGGCGAGGCTTGGTAAAGCCTCAGATTGACTAGCCTCAGCGCTTCGCGCGCTCCGTTGGAATCGTCACGACACCTGGGGATGCGCGTCCTAGTTCCCAGCCCTGTCGTCCGTGGTTAAAAGTCCTGTGGGGAAGGGACGGTGCTGCGGGCACGACAAGCGATGCCAACATTGGCGAAGGACAATTCACTCCGAAAGGAGGTAGACGTGATGTTCGTCTACGTACTCAATCACCACGGGCAGCCCCTGATGCCCTGTTCGCCACGTAAAGCCCGAGTGTTACTCCAGCAAGGCAAAGCGACCGTGGTGCAACGGACTCCGTTTACGATCCGATTGCGCTACGGGAGTTCGGGCTATAAGCAAGCCGTTTCTTTAGGAGTCGATGCGGGGACGAAGCATCTCGGTCTTTCCGCGACGACCGAAAAAAAGGTGCTGTTTGAGGCGGACATGATGCTTCGTACGGATATTCAAGCATTGCTTTCGACCCGGCGTGCGTTCCGCCGGGCAAGAAGACACCGCAAAACCCGGTATCGTCAACCCCGATTCTTGAATCGTAAGAAACCCGAGGGGTGGTTGCCTCCTTCGGTACAAAACAAAGTCGATGCCCATGTCAAAGTCATTCAAAGCGTGTTAAGCATCCTGCCCATTACCCACATCACCGTGGAAGTCGCCCAATTCGATATACAGAAGATCAAAAACCCTGATATTGCTGGAATCGACTATCAACAGGGCGAACAAATGGGATTCTGGAACGTGCGTGAGTATGTGCTCTTTCGGGATAACCATACCTGTCAGTATTGTCGCGGTCTATCTGGGGACAAGATCCTCAACGTCCACCATATCGAATCCCGTAAAACGGGTGGGGACGCACCGGACAACTTGATCACCCTCTGCGAAACCTGCCACGATACGATCCACCGGGCCGGATTGACCCATCTCTTTCAGAGGCCACACGAATCCTTCCGCGATGCGATCCAGATGACGGTCATGCGATGGTTTATCTACCGGGGGATCCAAAAAGTGTTCCCGCATGCCGACGTGACCTATGGGTACATGACCAAGAACACGCGTATCCGCAACTGTCTACAGAAAAACCATCTGATTGATGCTCGGTGCATCAGCGGACATCCCATGGCAACACCGTTGAACGAGACATACCTGATCAAACAAGTGCGGGGGCAAAATCGGCAACTCCACAAAGCTACGATTCTCAAAGGCGGGGTTCGAAAAGCCAACAAATCTCCAAAGGTCGTACTGGGTTTCCAGTTGTTTGATAAGGTGCGGTACAACGGACAAGAGTGCTTTATTTTTGGGAGACGTTTGCGTGGGGCATTCGATCTGCGGTTACTGGACGGCACCAAGATCACGTCGGGTGCCAGCCATCATAAATTGATGTTGCTGGAACGGGCTTCAACCTTGTTAATTCAGCTTGAGAAAGGAGAAAAGGCGGCTTCCTCTCTGGCCTAAACGCCGGAGTCCCCGCCGCCGATCTATGATGGATGGTGCATGATGACAGATGGCTCCGCGGACGTCGTGCGGGCGGTCATAACGACCCTCACCGCGCAAGGTGGGGGCGAGGCGCAGGCCATCGCCGACTGGCTCGATACGCTGCTGCTGAATGCGGACGAAACGGATGGGACGTTGGAGGATATGCTGTACTCCCTTGATGACCTGATCGGCTGGGCCCGCTTGGCCCGGCGGCAGCTCGCCGCCGCGGGGGGATTGGTCGTATGAGTCCCCCGACGGCCCTTGCGCCGGAGGCCCTCCAAACGTGGCGCACCATCGGCGTGCTGACCATACCCGGTTGGTCCCTCAAGGCGTGGTATTCCGGGACCCGCCGGGTCTGGTTGGTCCAGATCGAGCGGGATCTCCCGGAACAGGGCGGCTGGTTGCGGGGCTGGCTGGCCTCCGCCGTGCCCGGCGTACCCCAGGCCTTCGCGACACTGGCGGCCGCGCAGACCGCGCTCCTCGCCTTTGCCACCACGCCGCATCCCGCGGCGTGGCTGCCGAATGCCGGAGTGTGCTAAACCGATGGCGCCCCACCCCGTTTCTCCGCCGGCCTTGTTTTTCCTATTTTGACTATGAAAGGGGGATCGATCGATGGCGTCCTTTCCTCTTTTACCTCTTGACCATAAAGGTCTCACCCGCGCGGAAGCGGCCGATGTCCTGCGCGGCTTGGCGGATTTTCTCGAGGTTTATCCCACGGAGGGCGTGGTGCTGTCCGTCGCCGTCGAAGCGGCCGCGACGGGCACCCCTGCTCGCAAAAAATCGTCCCCGCGATCTTAGACGAGGGCACCCGGCGCCCTCGGTGGATCTATCTCCAGGAGGTGTCTCAATATGGCTGTGTTACCGATGTTGCCGGTGTATGCCGTGCGTACGGCCCAGGGGGTACCCCTCACCGTGGTGGTGTGGCCCGCCGCGGCCCTGGTGCGCACGGGAGCCCAGCGGCATCACACGAACCGCACGGGCGAACCCGTCGTGGCCTTTTACGATCGGCGCTTTCGCTATCCCCCGTTTCATCCCCATTATGGCCAATTTATTGCGGACTTTGGCGTGTCCACGTGGCGGACGTTTACGGCATCGGAGTCTACGGCCCGCGTGCTAGACGGCGGGGTGCCGGACTGGACGCTTGACGCTGCGACGGCCGCACGCGTGACCGCATGGCTGGCTCAGATGATGGCGCCCGCCCCGTGCTAACGTGCCCGAGGCGCTGCCTCGGGGTGCTGTTTTTTCGCGGCGCTCTCAGGAGGTGAGGGTTTTGGCGTGGTCTTTCCCCACCCCGGCCGATGGGTTGGCGTCTTCCATCCAGCGCGTCGCGGTCGCTCAAGCGGACCCGGATGTCTCGGATGCCGCGTTTCGCTCGTGGATGGGCGAGATGATGGACGCGTTGGCGGATGATCCGGCGCCCGCGGCCGACGCCGTCGCACGGACCGCGGCGACCCACGCCCATCTGTTTCACGACGGCCCGGACCCGGATCTCGGGTCGCCATAACGGACTTAGGAGGGATTCTTGATGACGTCATCCGACACCGAACTGACGGTCTTTGATGCGGTGGTCCGTGATCCGCGCATTGCCCAAGCGACGACGTTTCTTTTGTGTGTCACGGGCGCGGAAGACGACCGCCGCTTTGCGGGCTCGGCCATGCGGTTGGGCTCGCCCGCGGACGTGACGGCGTTTGGCCAGATTGTGGGCGAGAGTTTGCGCGACCATTTTGGCGCGGCGGCGCTCATGGTGGTGGCCGATTTACTTCAGGGGTTGCACGCGGGCTTACTCCCCGCCGATGACGCGGAATGACGACCCCGCCGCCGTTATGGCCAGTGCGGCGGCCGCCGCTGGTGTTACCTGTGCCGCCGTCGGCGAATCACCAATATCATCCGATTTTGCGCGGCGCCCGGGCCTATGGCATGGCCTTGACTCCCGCGGCCCGGGCCTGGAAGACGGAGGCGGCCCTGTTGGCGCGTCAGTGGGCGCGCCGCGTCGCCTGGGACGGCTCTCTGCCGACCTGGGTCGTGGTGGGGTTTCGGGTCACCTGGCCGGATCGCCGCGCCCATGACCTGCCCAATTTGAAGGCGCTCTGGGATGCGCTCGAACACATTCTCTATCCCAATGATCGCTGGGTCTTGCCGTATCCGTTTCTCCCGACGGTGGACCGGGCTAATCCGCACGTGACCTTGTGGGTGTACCAGCCCGACGAGCTCCCCCCGGCGCTGTTAGCCGGCCCGCCCGCGCCTGCCTAAGGCCGCGCCCCCATGCGCGGCCTGTGGACTCGTGTCTTTCCGATGGTTCTCAGAGATGGTTCTCAGAGATGGTTCTCAGAGATGGTTCTCAGAGATGGTTCTCAGAAAGGATGGGATGTGCATGTCGATGCTTACCGTACCGTTGACCCAACCGTTTTTAGCGCTCGAACAGGATCTCAATGCGCGGCATCTCGAACGGCCCGCCGTGATTCGCAGTCTCTTGGTGGGCCTGCTAGCCCGGCAGCATGTAGTGTTACTGGGCCCGCCGGGGACGGGCAAATCCCGGTTGGTGCGCGATCTCTGTCAGCACATCGGCGGCCAGTTTTTTGAATGGCAGTTGACCCGGCTCTCCACGCCTGAAGAACTCTTTGGGCCGATTTCGCTCCAGGGTCTCCAGCAAGACCACTATCGCCGCATCGCTACCGGCAAATTGCCCGAAGCCGAGATTGCGTACTTGGATGAGACCTTTAAGGCATCGTCCGCCATCTTGAATACGCTCTTGGCGGCGATGAATGAACGCGTCTTTTATAACGATGGACAGGCGGTGCCGATGCCCTTGCATATGCTGGTCGGGGCCTCGAACGAATTGCCGGAGGACCGGGAGGAACTGGGCGCGCTCTGGGATCGCTTCTTATTGCGGCATGTGGTCGACTACCTTAAAGATCCGGCGTCCTTTACGACGCTGTTAAGCCAACCCGCCGCCTTGCCCCCGCTGACGCCCCTTCCCCCGCAGACGGTGCAAGCCGCGCAACAGGCGGTCACGACGGTGGATGTGACGGCCGTCTTGCCCGTCTTTGGCGCGCTCCGGACGGCGTTAGCGCAACAGGGCCTGACGGTCTCCGATCGCCGCTGGCGGCAGAGCATAGCGGTCGTGCAAGCCCAGGCCTGGCTGAATGGGCATGCGGCGGCCGAGACGTCGGATCTGCTGATTTTGCAACATGTGCTCTGGGAAGAACCCGACCAACGGTTGGCTGTTGCGAAAGCAGTGCTCACGCTGATCAGCCCGTTCGATCAAGAGGCCCAGGACATCCTCGATGACGCCAAAGACGCTTACCTGAAAGCCCTCGCCACCCCCGAAGGCGAGGAACGCAATATGGCCGGGTTGGCGGCGAACAAGTCTTTGCAATCCGCCGCCAAGTTATTGAGCGCCGTGGTGAAAAAGGCCCAAGATGCGGGCCGACCGTCCCAACGAGCGCAAGAGGGATTGACGCAGTTGCAAACGTGGGGGGACGAAATTCTCAAGCAGTGCTTGAAGATTTCGTTCTGAGGTCCGGCCGGGGTGCTGCCCCGGCTGGCTTTTTTTGTGCTATCGCTCACGTCGCACCCCGTATGAGGTGCGTGGATTGACACTAGCCCCTAGGAGGCGATGACCCATGGCCTTAGCCACGAACGATTTTTCCTGGATTCACGCGGCATTGGAGGGCGCTTCGCGTTCTCCTCAGCATGTGGAGGGTCCCCGCTCTGATCGATTTGCGTGGGAAGAAGCGACGCAGGGATCCCAAGCGATTCAGGATCTGGTGCAGCGCCAGAACCAATATCCGGCGTTCCCTGCTCTGTTGCAAGATGTGTTTAACACCTTTTACAAGCTGAATCCCGCCCTGCGCGCCCCCGAGCTGGTCGATCCAGCGAGTGCGGCGAACCGTCCTTATGTGGAACAGATCCTCCAGGATACGGCCACGCAGCAAACCCGCACCCAGACCGTGCTCGATGAACTCGCCTCCGCCGTGGCGACGTTATCTGCCGGGCAAAAATTGGCCGAACAGATTGCCGAAAACCCCGACTTGGATCAGGCCATGCAACAACGCACACCGCCGCCGCCAACCGCCCAAGGCGCCCTGGCCAAAGCCGCCCGCCGGGCGATGCAGGCCGCCGGCGACACCGCCCAGGATTTGCAGAGCCAGCTCATCAGCTGGGGCTTGGACCCTGCGCAACTCCAGACGTTGCCGCTCGGAGAACGCCTGGCGATGGCGCATGATCTCCTGCAACCCCAATTTCGTCAGGTCGCCGACCTCATCGGCCGGTTGCGCAATCTGGCGCGCGCCCGCCAAGGCGGTGCGCTGCGGCACTTGCGCGATGAGTATTATCGCGTGACCCAGGGCCATGACCTCAGCCGGGTCTTGCCGGTCGAATTGTCCGCGTTGCAGGACCCGCTCCGTCAACTGGATTTTGGTCGGCGCTTGTTAGAAGGCCAACTGGCCCAGTACGATGTCCGCCCGGTGCCACGGCACGGACGCGGTCCGATCCTCTGTGCCATCGACTGTTCCGGGTCCATGCAGGGCCCCTCCATGGAATGGGCCAGCGCCGTGGGTCTGGCGCTGATGGATACGGCCCGGCGGCAAAAACGGGATTTTGGCGCCGTGTTCTTCAATGGGGATTTGCAAGCGGAGTTTCTTTTCCCAAAAGGCCAAGCATCCCCGCAAGACATTCTGCGGTTTGCGCAAGTGGGAGCGACCGGGGGGACCGCGTTTGAACCGCCTTTGCGGTGGGCGCTGGCCCAACTCGAGACGGCTCGGTTCAAGAACGCGGACATCACGGTGATCACCGATGGCGTGTGCCGCCTGTCCGACGCGTTCTTACAGGATTTCCTGACCGCCAAGCGGGCCTGGGGCTTTCGAGTCTTCTCCATCCTCATTGGGGGGGTCGAGGACGGGATCCGTCCCTGGTCGGACCGCATTTGGGCCTTAGCGGGGGAACCTGATGACGCCGCGGCCGGCGCTGTGTTTGCCGAGGTGGTGGCCCCGCCGGCACCCGGCGGGGATCGGGTATGACTCTCGATTGGCCGTGGACCCTGACGACGCCCTGGGGCGCCTGTGCGCCGGTGGTGCGCCACGCGCAGCATGTGACCTATCCCGCGATCCCCATCGGCCCCCGGGGCGTGCCGGTGACGCTTCATGTCATCCGGCGCCATCACCGCTGGCACTGGCAGATTCCCGCCCTGCACCGCGCCGGCACGGGGTATGCCACGCCGAAAGCGGCGCTCATAGCCGCCTGTCAGGTGATCACCGAGATATTCGGCGGGCCCTGTGCCATCACGACCGCACCGCGGGCGGACGGGTAATCGGATCACGGTCTTTCATACACCAGCACGGACCCCTTGCGGGGGACAGGAGGGACGTCGATGATTGCAAGGTTGATCGGGGTGGCCCTCGGCATGGTCCTCGTCCACGAACTGGCTCATGCCGGCGTCACGTGGGCACTGGGCGGGCGCGTCGAGGGGGTGGTGTGGCGGGCGTGGGGCGCGGTCGGCGTGCGCCTGCGGGTCGACGGGTTGACCCCCTCGCAGGTGGCGTTGACCGTGGCGGCCGGCCCGGCCGCCGAAGCGCTGTGGTTGCTGGGCGTGTGGGCCGTGTGGCCGACGCAGGCCCTGTGGTGGCTGATGCTGGGAGTGGGGCAATGGGCGCTCAATCTGGTGCCGTGGCCCGGGGTGCCCAATGATGGGCGGCAGTTATGGCGTTGGGCGCGGATGACCGCGCGTCTTGGAAAGGAGGGAATGTCCCGGTGAATGCCCGCACCCATCTTTTAGGCGGCCTCGTGGTTGCCAGCGGCGTCGCCGCCACGGGGATGCTGGGGCATCCCTGGGCCTTGGCGCTGGCGAGTAGCCTCGGGAGCCTGCTCCCCGATTGGGATCATCCCCAGTCGACCCTCGGCCGCTGGCTTCCCTGGCCTTCGGTCTCCCGCTCGCGGGGCCCGCACGTGCCGCCGATGGTAGGGCGCGCGGGGTGGCCCCACCCGATTTGGCACCGACACCAAGCGCACTCGCTCGTCGGGATCACCCTCGCGGTGGCGGTGGTCTGGATCGGATTGGTCGGGCTCTGGTCGGCCTTGCCGCCGGGCCTTGGGCACGGACTGGTGCCCTGGGGCGTGGTCGCCGCCGGCTTATGGCTGGGCAGTCTCAGCCATTTGATCCTCGATGGCTTTAACGAGACGCCGCAGTGGTGGCTCTGGCCCTTTTCCCAACGCGGCTTTCGGTGGCCCTGGCATGGGTCCGTGCGCACGTGGGATGGGCCGATGGCGCTGGGGCTCGTGGGGCTCTTGCTTGTCTTATGGCTGTGGCGTTAGCGCGAATTGTCGCGATAGAACTCCAAAGGAGGCGCCCTCTGATGTCCCTTGGTTTCTCTTGGCCGCTCCTCGATCGTTCCTGCGTCCGGCCGCTTCAGATCCCGCCGTACTGGACGGTGGCTCCGTCCCGGTGGTCCGGCGCGCCCTGGTCCCTCTCGGCGCGCCAACGGCAGGCGTGGTATGGCGCGGTCTGGAATGATCCCGCCTGGTTTGTGCACGCCTGGACCCCGACGCAGCTGGTGCTGGAGGTCGGGTCGTATTTTGATTGGCTGGCGACCAATCGGTTGCTCACGCGGCCGCTCCCGACGTTGCCGCGGCCCATGCGGGCCTGGGTGCGGGCGTATCCGTGGGGAGACGTGCCGCAGGCAATCCCCCACGCCCGGATTGCGCTGGCCGCGACTGGATTGGTCCACGATCGCTTGGGCCGCTGGTTGTGGGTGCAGCGGCCTGGTCAGACGCGGTGGCATGGGGTCGGTGGCGGCTTAACGCCGGACGACGGGGCTACGGCCGCCAGTCCCGCGCACGCCTGGCAGCGCGAAGTGCGCGAAGAACTGGGCATTGCCGTGCAGATCACCGCCGCGCTGGGTGCGGTGGCGTCGCCCTGGGCGGATGAGTGGGTCTGGGGCTTTTTAGGTCAGTGGGAGGGGATCTGGGAACAGGCGCCCTGGCGCACCGCCCCCGATGGGCCGCTCGAAATCGGGGCGGTGCAGACGCGGCGCGCGGCGGATCCGGCGCCGGCCCTGGTCACCCCACTCGCGGCGTGGCTGTGGCAGGCCGTCCAGGATCGCGAGGCCCTCGGCGCTGCCGAGGGCGCGGCTGTCTCATTATTCCGCATCGAATGAGGTGATCCGCGTGGCAACGTGTACGCAAATGAAGCAGACCGTGCGCATTGAAGACGTGATTGGTCAGGTCGTCCCCCTGACACGGCATGGCGCGTGGTATCGCGGCCGCTGTCCGTTTCATGCCGACCAGCATCCGAGTTTGGTGGTCTGGCCCGCGACGCAAACCTGGAAATGTATGACGTGTTCCCCGCGGCGGGATGATGTGATCGGCTTTGTGGCGCGCTGGCATCAGGTGTCCACCGCGGAGGCGCTCCGGTGGTTGCGGACCACTTATGCCCCCCACGGGGCGATCGCCCCCCGGCCGACACCGACCCCAGCGGCGCCCGCGCGCGCCCCGCTGGCGGTCCGCGATGCCACCTACCGCGCCTGGCTGGCTCAGCAGACGTTACACCCCAGGCACCGCCATGCGCTGCACGCCCGCGGGTTGCCCGATCGCGTCATCGCGCAAGCGGGCTTGGTGAGTCATACGCCGGGTCTTACCGCGATCACGCCGGCCCAGCCCGGCGTGCCGGGCTTTTGGCATCACCAGGGTCACTGGCATATCGCGGGTCCGGCGGGCGTCATCATTCCGGTGCGCGACGTCACCGGCCAGATTCAGGCGTTGCATGTGCGGGCGGACGATCCGACCCGCGGGAAATACCGCTGGCTGTCGTCCAGCGGCCGCCCCGGCGGGGCCAGCTCGGGAGCCCCGGTGCATGTCGCGCGCGGCGTCGATACCGTCGTGTGGGTGACCGAAGGGCCGCTGAAAGCCCTCGTGGCCCACGCGCGTTTGCAACATACCGTGTTAGGCATTCCCGGCGTTCAGGCGTGGGCCCCGGTGCCCGCGCTCATCACGGCCTTAGGTCCGCAGGAGGTTATTTTAGCCTTCGACCGCGAGCCCGATCCCGCCAAGGCCGCGCTGGTCCGCGCGCACGAAGATCGGCTGGCGCACGCGTTGCGTACGGCCGGCTGGCGCGTGCGCCGGGCCCAGTGGACCGGGGCCAAAGGGCTCGATGATGCCTTGCAGGCCGGTTGTCCGGTCTCGTTTACCCCCGAGTAACCCCCCTCAGGAGATGATGACGCATGACGTGGTCCCAATTATGCGCGGCCCTCGCCGACGATCCGACCGAACGTGGGCTTCGGGACGTGGTCCCGGCGCGCGATCAATTCTGGCTAGCCGATCCGTTAGATGCCGACGACACCGTCGGCCACGTGATCGTGCAGCTCGACGACGGTCTGTATGGCATTCCCTATACCGCTGTCTGGCCTGATGACGGCTGGGAACAGTTGGATCTGGCCCACGCCTGGCCTGTCCCCGCCCTTCCCGCGCTTCCCGCCGCTTTGCGGGTCTATGCGCGGGCCACCGCGACGGTGGTGCGTCTGCTGGGCGACGCGCGCTGGCAGGCGCTGGATGCCCAGCGCGTAAGGGACGCGCGGATCGTCTCGTAACCATTTTCTCTCCGAAAGGATGTGCGATGCGATGCCCTCTTCTCTCACCCCCTCGACGCCTTCCGCGGCGGCGGGGGACTGGGTCACCGATTTGTTACACACGCACCCCGACCTCGGCCACTTGGTCTGGTTTACTGTCGAGGCCGGCGCGATGGCCCAAGCCGATTGGCTCGCGGCCATCGCCCAAGCCGGCCTGGCCCATTATGGCCTGCCCGCCGGGATTGCGCCCACCACGGCGTACGTGCGCGGTTTGCGCACGTTGGGGCAGGGCCCGGATACGCGCACGCTTCTGCGCCGCGTCGCCCGACACCGGGGCACGGTGACGCATCACTGGATTCGTGAAACCACCGCGTCCGGGGCGGTCACCTTTCAGGTGTTAGCGGCGATTACCGGCCACCCGCGCACCGGGACCCTCACCACGGTGGAACGGCGGGCGTCCTTGACCGCCGCCGAAGAGACAGCCCTGGCGCGGTTGCCCGACGCTATTCAGGCCGCGGGCCAGACCTATACCGCCGGGGACCGCCGCCGTCAAATTCGGACCTGGTTAGCGCGCGTCGGCGCGTTAACGATGGTCGCCGCGGGTCCGGTCCAATTTGTCCCCACGGACGCCCAGGGCTTGCTGACGGCCCTCACCCGCGCCCAAGCGGCGCTGGGTCTTCAGGTCTGGACGTTGCCCCTCGCGCGCTCCGCGGACGTGATCGCGACCGTGACGGCGAGTCTCGATGCCGAAGTGACGCAAAAAACAGCCCACTTGCTGCACCAGCTTCAGACGGCCCGCGCGGCGCCAACGCCGCTCACGACGGCGCAACAAACCCGGTTTGTCACCGCATTTCAGGCATTGCAACAGCGCGTGGAACACTATACCCAACTGTTGGATGATGAGCACAGTGCGCTGACGCAGCAGCTGGCGCTCGCGCGCACGGCGATTATGCAGATGCTGACCGCCGGGGCCGAGGAGGGGTAGCCATGGCGTCCCCTCTCCTCGCCCGCGATGCGGCCGCCGCGGAGACCGTATTTTATCTCGGGGCCGCTCGCTGGCGGGCCAGTCTTGCGGCCGTCATTACGCATGTGGAAGCGTGGGCGGTGACGGCCCCGCACGCCTGGCAGACGCTGATGCAGGCCCCCTACGCCCACACGTCCGATCACATGCCCCCGATTTGGCGCGCTCAACTGGCGGCGGTGCAGGCGGGCCGCTGCTTTTGGTGTGGCCAGCCCTGGACCGCGACGACGGTGTCGGTGGAACATGTCGTGCCCTATGCCTCGGCGCTGTGGGCGCACGCCCCTCGGTTGGAACAACTGCTGAGCCTGCGATTGAGCCATCAGGCGTGCAATCACGCCTATAACGCCTGGCGGCTGACCCAAGCGGCGCCGCGGCTCGCGGCGCTGGACACCCGATTACTCCGCCAAGTGCGTCAGGGCATTGCCCAGAGTCCCACCTTGCAATTGGCGGCCTATCATCATTATCGCGCGGTATAAGGAGGTCATGCTGATGTCCCAGCCCCCCGTTACTGCCCCGTGGTCCACGGCGGCGCTCCAACAGGCCCACTGGGCGGCCACGCTGGCCGATCCCCCCAAGTTTAATCCCCACGAAATTCGCCTCTCGGAAGCCGGACAATGTGCCCGGCGGCAGACGCTGCGGGCCTTAGGCGTCGTGCCAACGCCCCCTACGCCCCGGGAACTCGCGATCTTTGAGACCGGCCATTGGGCGGAAGACCGCATTGCGGCGCTGTGGGAGCCGCAGTTTCCAGGCCAGATTCAACGCGAAGTGGAGGTCGTGACCGACTTTGGCGTCGGGCATATTGACCTCTGGATCGATCCGATTGCGCATCTGGTCGAATGCAAAACCACGACCGCAAAGCGGATCCCGGATTTACCGTTGCCGGCGCATGTGGCCCAGGTCACGTTATATCTTCACTTTTATGGCAACGCGCGCGGCGCGACCGCGGAAATTAGTTACTGGATCAAAGAGACGGGCGAAATCCGGTCGTATCCGGTCGTGTATGACCCTGATTTGGCGCGGACCTTGGTCGTGGGATTGATGGAAGTCCAATTGGCCATTACGGTGCTGAAAACGCCGCTGCCCATTCCTGACGACTATCAAGCCACCCATTACCCGTGTGCGTGGCACACCCCGCAGGGCTTGCGACGCTGCGGCTTTTGGGACGCGTGCTGGGGATCGCAAATCACGACGACGCACGACGCCGCGGCCTGTGTCGCGGTCGCGCCCCCGCTCGCGGCGGATGTGGCCGAATATGCCACCTTACGGACCGAACAGCAGGCGCTCGAAGCACATCTCGAGGTGCTGAAAACGCGGCGGCAATCGCTGGAGGCCACGTTTCGCGAGGTGCTGGCCGCGCATCAGGCCGCGGCGCTGCAAGCCGACGATGTCCGCCTCAAACGGACCGTCATCCCTGGCCGCACGACCACGGATTGGAAAGCCGTGGTGGCCGATGGCGTGGTGTCCGAGGCGGCGCTCCAGCCGTATCAAAAAACCGGGGCCGCGTATGACCGGTGGACCGTGCAACACCCGATTCCCACCAAATCCCGTAGGAGGCGATCCTCATGACCAATCCCTTTACCCCGGCCGTCAAACACCGCCATTTTTTGCGGATGGCGTTAGTCGGCCCGGCCGGGACGGGCAAAACGTATACCGCCTTGCGGCTCGCGCAGGGCTTGGGTGCGCGCATTGCGGTGGTCGACACCGAACATGATTCGGCGTCGCTGTATGCGCCCTTGTTCGCCTTTGATGTGCTGCCCTTAGGCAGCTTTGCCCCACAGGCGTATTTGGACGCGATTGCCGCGGCCCGCACGTACGGCTATGACGTGCTGATTCTCGACTCGCTCTCCCATGCCTGGGCGGGCAAGGACGGCATCCTCGAGCGGCAAGCGAAGGCCGCGGGCCCGGACCAATGGGGCAACGACCGGCTGGCCTGGCGCGCGGTGACCGCCGAACACAACGCGTTGATCGAGGCCATTATGCAGGCGCCGTTGCATGTCCTCGTGACATTGCGGTCCCGCGTGGACTATGTGGTCGAGACCGACGCGCAGGGCAAAGTCACCGTGCGGAAAGTCGGGTTGCGCCCCATTCAGCAAGACGGGCTGGAGTTTGACCTCGATGTGGTCGGCACGCTCGATGAGGACCATACCTTGACGATCACCAAAACCCGATGCGCCGCGCTTTCGCGGGGGGTCTTTCCGGAACCGGGCGCCGAGGTGGCAACCCTCTTGCGGACGTGGCTCCAGGACGGCGCGGATCCGTTGGTGGACGACGCCGCCATGCAGACGTTAGGCGCCTGGGTGAAGGCGCATCCGGTCAGTGTTCCGGAGTTGATGCGCCGGATTAACGGGATTTTGCACACGACCTATCAGAATCCCCGGGAGTTAACCCAACCCGAGTTTACCCGGGTGATGGCGGCGTTGACCCAAGACACGCCGGCCGATCCCGCGGCGTCGGCCTAAGCCCCCCGCCTGCCGGCGGGGGCGTCGACAGGCAGCTTCGCTTTATCGCAATCGAAAGGAGTGGATGCGCATGAAACAATTTCGTCCGGCAACCAAACAATTCAGCTATCTCCGCTTAGCCTTGATCGGCCCCGCGGGGTCCGGCAAGACCTATAGCAGCTTGCGGATTGCCACCGCCTTGGGGGCCCGGGTGGCCGTGATTGACTCGGAACGCGGCTCGGCTTCGAAATATGCCGATGAGTTTGCCTTTGATGTCCTCGAACTCGAGACGTTTGCGCCGCATGAATATATTGAGGCGATTCGGGCCGCGGTGGCGGGCGGCTATGACGTGCTGATTATTGATTCGCTGTCGCATGCCTGGGCGGGCAAAGGCGGCGTCCTCGACATGCATGATGCGGCCACCGCCCAAGAACGCGGCGGCAATAGCTATACAGCCTGGCGGACCGTCTCGCCCGAGCATAACAAGTTAATTGAGGAAATTCTGCACGCCCCGGTGCATATCATTGCGACGCTGCGGTCGAAAATTGCCTATGTGCAAGAAAAAGACGAGCGGGGCAAAACGGTGGTGCGCAAGGTCGGCATGCAACCGATTCAGCGCGAGGGGCTGGATTTTGAATTTGACGTGGTGGGCGATCTCGATCAGACGAATCGGCTGGTGATTACCAAGACGCGCTGCCGGGCGCTGGCGCAAGCCATCATTCCGCGCCCCGGGGCGGAGTTGGCCCAAACGCTCCAGACCTGGCTGGGTGACAACAAGCCAGCTCCCATGACCGCGGACCAGGGCCAGCGCCTCGCGCAGGCCATGCAGGCCCAAGGGTGGGATGCCGCGCAGTTGTTGGCGTTCATCAATCAGACCTTAGGCACGACCTATCCATCCGTGCGCGCTCTCTCCAGCGCCGATTATGACCGCCTGATGGCGGCCTGGCCTGCGGCGCACGTCTCCTAATGGCCTTACGGGCCACGCCGGATCTCTCCGCCGCGGCCCCATTCTTTGTTTCCGAAGGAGGGTGTCTGCATGTTCTCGCTTGTCGTCGAAGCGGCCACGCTGCCGCCCGCGGCCCGTGCTGCGGCCCTGGCAGCCTTAGCGCCGGGCCTGCTCGCGCCCGACACCGTGCTCTGCACGGGCCTTGTGCGTCTGGATGTCCCCGAGGCGGTGGTCCCCACGTTAGCCCACGCGGGCGCCGAGCCCCTCCGTGAAGCGATGGCACGCAGTGCGCGGCTCTCGACCGCGCTGGCGACGATTTTAGCCCAGGATCCGGCGCCCCGCGTCGTCGCGGCGCTCATCGCCAATCCCCGCACGCCCGGTGCCGTGTTGGCCCAGGTGGCGGGGCGTGCGGATCTCTCTCCGCTCCTCTTGGCGGCCCTCCGCGAGCATCCGCATTGTTCCGCGGCGTTATCGGCCCAGATCCAGGCGCGGTTACGGGCGATGTCGGCCTAAAAGGCCCTTCGGTGTATGGGCCGGCCCGCTGGGCCTGCTATCATAAGATCATCGCCCGGCCCGTGCGTCGACGGCGATGACCGTCCCCCGGCTCGCGGCCTGCGCCGGGCGTTTTATGGCTATCTTTCGCGAACCACCCAATACGGTGATCATTTCGTCAAAGGAGGGTTTCCATGAGTCCCCCTACGATTTCCGCGATTTTTTGGGCCATCCTGATTGGGGTGTTGGCGACCCCCGTTCTCCGCACCCTCAGCGCCACCTTTCAGCGCGTGCGCGCCGCCAGTCCCTGGCCGTTTGATGGCACGGGACCTCATTGGGGCATTGGGCGGTGGATGACGGATTCGGTGTTTGGGGCCGCCGGCTTTGGCTTTATGGCGGGTTTGTTGGGCCTTTTTGTGCTCTATGCGATCGCCTTGCTCCTCGTCGTGCTGTTGGGCGCGCAAAAGGCGTTTGCCCATGCTATGGGGGAAACGGTCGCCAATGCCGCGCAATTTGTGTTCACCATCGGCTTCGGTCCCATCGTGGGCGCGCTCTTTTCCGTCGGCGTCTTGGTTCTCTGGCACCATCGCCGCCAATGGGAAACCGGACGCTTGGAAGCCTGGATGATCGTCCCGTATGCGACGCGAGCCGCCCAACCTGGGGTGTGGATCGGCCGCATTCGGCGGCCGTCGGGCGACCTCGTCACGGTCTTGAGTGAGATTACGGGCGTGCCCCCCGTGCCCGACAAAACCACGCGATGGAGCCAGTGCGGCATGGATCTCCCGGTCAATCGTCCCCAACCCGTCGACCCTCCGATTCCGGTGACGTGGGCGTGGGCGCCGACGCTCTCGCCCTTTGTGGTGCGCTGGGGTCGACGGATGCCGCCCGCTTAGTCCCCCCTCTCCGCCGAAAGGCCGAGGCGGATCGACAGCCCCGGGGTGCCCCGCTCGGGATCCGTAGCCGGTCTATCAACGAGAAGGAGAAGGTGATGGCGTGCGGTGGCTGACTAGTGATGCGGGGATCACGGCGCTGGTGTTAGGGTTTGCGATGTTGTTGCCCGGGATCTGCGGGTCGTGGTTTGCGTCCTGGGTGGTGGCGATGGCTATCGGCGTCTTTTTGCTGATGGTAGCGGGACTATGGGGGTTGTGGCACCTGTGGCGGTTTGTTTTCCATGATCGGCATCCCGAGACCTGATGGCGTGCGTGTTGTCTTATGGTGCGGCCTGCTCAGTGTGTGTGTCCGTTCCCTGTCGTTTGCTTGATTTTTGCCATAAGGAGTGTGACGAGCGTCCATGCCTCGTCGTATTCGCCTCATCGCCGGGGGGGATTGCCGGGAGTTTACTAGTAGGCAGCTTGGCCGGCTGGTGGTTTTTTCTGCGCCCGCCGAAACCCCCGGCGGGCATCGCCTTGGCGTTAGCCGAACGTCCGCACCGGCATAACGCTCGCTCGCAGCGGCGGTATCGTCAGGCCCTGCGGGCGGCACTGCTCGCGCCGCCGCATACGGTCAGCGGGCTCATTCAGCACACCGATACCTGGGCTGTCTTAGCCGGCTTATCCGCCGTCGCGTCAACCCCGGCAGCTCAGCGTCCTTTGCCGCCGGCGGCCCTCGCAGCGCTCCGCCATACCGCGTAGCCGGGCCGCATGCCCCGGACGCCCGCCGCGTTGTCGATAGCCCTGAGTAGCGTGGCCAATACCGCCAATTTGATGACAACGGCCCAATGGGTGCAAACCACGCTGCCGGCCACCGGCCCGGTTGTGCCGGTGACGCCCCATTCTCGCGTGCTATGGCAGAAGTGGCGGGCGCTTCCCTCCAATCCGGCCACGGCGATTGGACCGCTCCAGCAGTTTATCACCCAGACCACTGCCACCTGGGCTCATCAGCCGGTGTCGCTGGCGAGTGTCGAATTGGTCTTGGTCGCGAGCCAACAGCTCGAAAGCGACGAAGCCCTTCTGAATGGGGCGACGGCCTCCGGGATTCCCCAAGCTGCGCTCTGGCGCCAGGTTGGCTTGCAATTGCCGGCCCAGTGGGCGACGTTTTCCTCCGCGCCGCCGGGGTCTTCCGGGGCCCATGCCACCGTGTCGGCCGCGCCGTTCTTCACGATGGCGGCCCAGAATCCTGATGGCGAAATCCCCTGGACCATTCACGCGCGACCGGATACGGCGATGGCGGTAACGGTGGTCGCGTTACATCAACTGTCCCAGGCGTTGGGATCGTTTCTCGCGCTGAAAGATGCTCTCCAGACGATGCCGGCGCTAGCGCATGACGTCGCGCAACTGCCGCAGGATCTTGTTCACCTCCGCCGTCTTCTGGTGGATCCCCAGGCGGCCACCACGACGTGGCAGGATTTGCAAGCCCTCCAAACCTTATGGGACGTGCCGAGTGCCACACAATCCACCGGATCGGCGCTCCTGACGACCGCCACGGCGATCGTTCGCGGCCGCGCCGCCTTTCCGCTTCACGCCGTCTGGGAGAGTGCGCGGTATGGGGCGTTGTCGGGCACGCGCCTGATCCAGGATACGGGGCAGGTGACGACTGACAGTGTGACGAATTTTCCCCATAGCACGGTGTGGGTGGCAGGGGCGCCTTTCCAACCGGCCCGCATTCCCCTGACCCCGACGCTGCCGATGCCGCCGGTGGTCACGGTGACGCTGCCCTTTCCGTTGTCGGTCTTTTGGGATAACATGGCGCTCGATACCACCACGATCGTCTTCGCGGCGGCCTCCGATTTGCTCACGGCCAATACCGCCGATACGCTCGGCTTGTCGCTCTTGGTCACCTTCGGGCTGCCGGTGGTCCAGCGGCATGTCACCGCGGTCCTCACCCAGCGCCTGCGGGCCGCGGAACACCAAATTCGCACGGTGCCGGTGGTGGGCCCCAATGCGTGGGTGTTGCCGACCACGATTGACCAAGCGCTGGCGCCGCACGGCGCGTGGGCAGGGATGGTGTGGCCTGTCTCGCCAAGGCGCCCCGAAGCCTTTGTGGAGTATTTTGATTCTGCCCTGGGCGGCCCGAATTTTGCCCTGGTCTCGCCGCACGGCCGCGTGTTGTGGCGCTATCAATCCACGGGGCATACGCCGGTTTTGTCCCCGTCGCAGGTTGCGGTGTGGGTTCGTCCGCAGACCCGCGAAGCAGTCGTGTCGCTGACGATTTCCGGCTTTGCCATGCCCAATCGCGCGCTATGGCTGTTCCGCTGGGCGCCGGGCGTATCAACGCCTCAGGTGTTTTCGGTTAATGCCCCGCGCACTGTGACAACGCCGATGCTTCCAGCCTATCATCAGGCGATCCACAACATCGTGAGCTCTTTTGCCAACATGCCCGGTCTAGCGGACGTGCAGGTCGGCCCCCACGGCACGGTCTACGTGGAAAGTCTGAACGCGTTAGCGGGCATTCCGGGCGTCTTTACGATCGCTCCCCAGGGGACGGCAGGCTGGGCGCTGTCGTCTAATACCGTGTCGGCAACCAATACGCTGTCCCCGCCGTTACCCGGCTCGGTCGGCACCCTCTTACCCTATCCCTTCGCCCGCCATCAGGGCTCGGATCTCATGCTGGGCGTGAGCCCGTTACGGCCTCGCACGCCCGTGGCGCTCTGGACGCACAGCACCTTGCAAGGGCGGGCGGCGGGAGTGGGACAAGCTCCGGCGCCCCAGGCGCTGATGGCGGCCCAACAATGGGTGCAGGCGCTCGCCCAGGGGCAGTATCGCCAGGCCTGGGCGCTTATGACGCCCACCTTTCGCCGGAATCCGGGCTGGTACGATCCGCTGACGGCGGGCTATTTTGATCAAGGCCTCGGGTGGGGCTCCCTGCGTTACCTCGAAGCCTCCCACGGCATTATCGCGGGAGGATTTTTTAGTCAGGCCTCCTCGCTCACGGGATTAACCGCGCAGGGTCTGGTTCCCGAAGCCCACGCGCCCCATCATTTTACCGAACCCATTAGGCAAGTGACGTCCTCCGGCGCGGTCACCGGGACGCTGACCCTTCACTGTGTGCCGGTGTCTGGGGGATGGTTAGTCAATAGCGCCACGGTGTTTCTCAATCCGCCGACGCCGGTCACCCCGTGAGGCCCCGGACCCCCGGGGATTCCCGGGGGTCCGGGGCCGGGACTGTTAAGGGTTCGGGCGCGCTAACGCGGTATGACGCGGGGGTCGGCTGAGGTTTTTTTGATGGGTGCGCGCAAAGATTTGATGGAGGGTGCTGGCATCCCAGCCCAGCTCGATGGCCCAGCCTAGCATGAGGTAGAGGACATCGCCCCATTCATTTTGCATCGCAATCCACTCGGATTCCATAAATCCATGGTGAGGGCCTTTTGCGGATTTGGTCACCGTTTCCGCCAATTCGCCGAGTTCGCCCTGCAAGAGGGCTAAGCGGAGTAGGAGGTCTTCACGTGTGCCGGTGCCCACGATAAACTGATTGCGGCGATGAAAGGCTTCGACGGCGTGGAGTATGGCGGCGCAGGATGCGAAAGGCTTATGGATTAAGGAATCGTCAAGCGGTTTTTTAGCAAAATCTTCGGATGGGTTTTCTGACATAGCTTGATTCCTCTCTTTCTTGAATGATTACAGCAAACAGCCTGTCCTGTGTCGACGAGAAATGATAGTATATAGATGCGAATGGAAAAATAAGACAGAGAAAGCCTCGTCAAATTTTAGACTGAAATCTACAATATCTTTATCAAAGGAGAAGCAGTTGTCAACCACCCCGCCCTGAAGGGCGGAGCTTGTCGTAAGCTCCACGGTTGACCAGCCTTAGCCTCTTCACGAGACTCCGTTCGGTCGGTGCACACCCAGGGGTGCTTCTCCAGCCCCTGGCTCTGTGGGTTCACGTTAAAAGCCAGCTCGGGGTAGTGCAAGCGGTGCGTGGACGGCTTTCGACCCGACCGAACATTGGCGAGGAGAGATGTGCGCAAGCACACGTTACCAGCCCCTTACGGGGCTCCGAAAGGAGCATCGGCGAATGGTTGTCGTCTTAGACCAGCACCAAAAACCTCTCATGCCCTGCACCGAAAAGCGGGCCCGCCAATTGCTGGACAGAGGTCGGGCGGTGGTGCACCGGATGGCCCCCTTCACGATCCGGCTGAAGGATCGCACGGCGGAAGAATCCAGGTTCCAACCATTGCGCGTCAAATTCGACCCCGGCAGCAAAACAACGGGGGTCGCCATCCTTTTGGAGGGGGCCCAAGGCCCTAAGGTCATTTTCTTCGGGAAGCTTGTCCACAAAGCCAGCATCAAAGCCAAACTGGACGCCCGGCGGGCTTTGCGTCGAGGGCGCCGCCATCGCAAGACGCGTTACCGGAAAGCCCGGTTTCTGAACCGCAAGCGCCCCCAGGGATGGCTGCCCCCGTCGCTGGAGGCGCGGATCGGTCAAACCCTGCATTCCTTAGCGAAGCTCCGAAAACTCGCGCCGATCACGGCGCTTAGCGTGGAGCATGTCAAATTTGACACCCAGAAGATGCTAAATGCCGAAATTTCTGGGGTGGAATACCAGCAGGGCACCCTGTTGGGGTACGAAGTGCGGGAGTACCTGTTGGAGAAATGGGGCCGCGCTTGCGTCTATTGCGGCGCCACTGCGGTGCCGCTTCAGGTAGAGCACATCGTGCCCAAAAGTCGCGGGGGCAGTGACCGGGTCAGCAATCTGGCCTTGGCCTGCGAACCTTGCAATCTGGCGAAGAACAACCGGACGGCCGAAGAGTTCGGTTATCCTGCGATTCAGGCCCAAGCCAAGACACCGCTGAAAGATGCGGCGATGCTGAATGCGACCCGCTGGCGGTTGTATAAAGACCTCAAAGCGACCGGACTTCCCGTGGAAGGTGGGTCAGGCGGCCGCACGAAGCAGCAGCGCATCGATCACGGCTTCCCCAAGGAGCACTATTACGACGCGCTCTGTGTCGGAGAAAGCACCCCCAAACGGTTCACCAGCCTGCCAGCCTACGTGCAGGTTTGGACCGCCAAAGGCCGGAGCAACCGGCAACGCTGTCGCACGGACAAGCACGGGTTCCCGATTCGCCATTTGTCTGCCAAGAAAGTTCATTTCGGCTTTCAGACCGGGGACCTCATCCGAGCGGAAATACCCAACGGCAAGTATAGGGGCGGGTGGACAGGTTCTGTTACCGTCCGCGCCACAGGCCGTTTCGACATCGCGATCGCGGGCCGCAAAATTGCCCAAGGCGTTTCGCACAAATACTGCCGCATTCTCCAACGCGGAGACGGCTGGCAGTATACAACGCACCGTATAGGTGCTTGAGAAAGGAGACAGGCGCGGCTCCTCCCCGGCCTGAACGCCGAGGTTTCCGCCGCGCCGTTATCTGATGAAAGCATGCCATAACGAAAAGGCTAACGAAGAGCAGTGCATCCAAAGAGGTAAGGATGAAGAGTCCTTTGGGGAGTTAATTACGCAATGCGCGACGGTTGAGACGATGCTTGATGTGCTCAACTATTTTAACCAGACATATCCGGAGGCAATTGTGACTCAGGCCCATCCTACAACTAGCAGTAACTCATCCCGGGATGCGGATCACGATCTTGTCATTAAATCTGGAGAAACCACACACTGTATCGAAATCTCGGACACCATAGGAGAAAAAGGCAGTAGTCACAAAATGACAGAAGATTTAAAAACGCTATACAAGACATTTGAAAATAACAAATCCAATAACAATTATGTTTATTATCTCGGATGTTCGCCAGAAGCTAAAAAATACTTATTTAATAAGAAGAAATCACGTGGGTCTGCACTGTATAAATTTCCACTAGATAACAAAACATATGTTACATATCAAATACCGCAATGCAAAAAAATAGATAACGGCTGTGCTTATCTCATCCAGATAACTTTTCAAGAAAAACTCCACGAGGAAAACCCCTCAGAAGAAGAAAACCTCTAAGAAATCTTCTGCACTATTTACAAATTCAACCCCAAATACACGGCATCCCGTTCCTCTCGGCGAATGCCGATATACGCCAGCGTCGTCCCCGGGCTACTGTGATTGAGGATCTGCTGAATAATGGCGAGATCGACCCCCGACCGAAGCAGCCAGTACCCCACTGAGCGTTTTGCGCTATGGTATTTCGCACAGAGTTTTCTGTAGGCGGTGAGACTCGCCCATCCGCTGGATGGGCTGTATACTTATTTTGAGCGGGCCCTTGTGCCCCGATCGGCCTCCTTCCGGCGTGTTACGTCTGCGATCTGCCGCCTCTTGGCGCGAGCAGAACCGCGGAAGGAGGTGGTGCTGATGAGTCTCCACCTGACCGCACCCGTGGCCTTGGCCCTTGTCGGGTTGATGGGACGCTGGCTGTTTCGGCGTCGCAAAAAATAATCCGCGCGGGAGAGCAACCCGGCGGATTCCCATGATTCTTTAGCACGTTGTTACCGATCGCAGACGTGGAGCTCTGCACGGTGTCCGGTCACCCACCGGATGCCGTGCATCTTTCTATCGTGTTTAGACTACTCCGTTTTCATCCGTTCTGCAACGGGCAACGCCGGTTTAGTCTAGGCCGTTATAATCGAAGGATAGGCCAGGACGTCCGCTTTTTGGCCACACCCCTACGACGCACCCGGGGATGCGTAAACTTTACGATACCCCCGCAGGCGGCCTTTATCACGATCCCTTTGGGTTCTCACAAATTCAGTCCTAAATAGACCGCATCCCGCTCTTCGCGGCGAATGCCAATGTAGGCGAGCGTCGTCCCCGGGCTACTGTGATTGAGGATCTGCTGAATAATGGCGAGATCGACCCCCGACCGAAACGCCCAGTACCCGAACGTTTTCCGGAGGGTGTGAGTGCCCACCGGATCGGTCACCCCCACCGCTTGCGCGGCGTTCCGCAAAATCTCCCAGGCTTGCCCCCGTTGCAAGGGGCGGCCATGTTTTCGCGAGGGGAAGAGGGGATCGGCAGGCTGGGCCTCCGGCCGGGTGGTGAGATAGGCTTGCAACGCTTTCTTGGCCGTGGCGCTCAGGGGAAAGTCTTTCGTCTTGCCGGTCTTCTGTTCGGTGACGCGAATCCGGTCTCGCCACTTGGTCGGCGTCTCGCGGACGTCCCACACCGTCAGGTGGAGGAGGTCACTAATCCGTAATCCGCTGTTAATCCCGAGCGTAAACCAGGCCGCATCGCGCAAGTTTTGCGCCGCCAGAATTTTGCGGATGGCGTCAATCTGTTTCTTATCACGGATCGGTTCGACGGTGTTCACGGGATTGATTGCTCCTTCACGCGATAGTGTCAATCATAACGGTATCCTCTACAGGACTTATTATACAGTCATTATATCGGATTCACAGCTTGTTGTCCTCCGAGACGGTCTCTAGGACGCATTCAGACGGAACCGAAACGCTAGACCCCTTGGGGGTTTGCGGGCGTGTACCGGGGTTTGACGCAATCGGACAGAATTCCCTTCTGTCTGATACGGTTACTCTGGCCCGCGATCCCGCCTTATCTTGATTGTCCCGTCCTGTATCACGCTATCCCGTCTGACAAAAGTTTTGGCACATGGTCTGCGCTCCGTCCTTTTGTCTCATCTCCGCCCGTTGTCTGACGCTCCTTATGGTATAATACGGTGCATAGCGGGATCATGAAGGAGAGATGTGCATGGCGGTGACAACCTTACAAAAACGCGGGGCGCTGACGGTGCCTCAGGCCGATCGCGCGCAACTTCAGTGGACAGACGGCCAACTCCTGCTCACGACGATCCTGCCGCCCGATCGGTTGCTCCTGCGGGCGATTCCGGAGGCGGACGCGCTCTGGCCGGCCTATCAGGCGGATTGGGCGGGACCGTGGCCTGCGCCCGCGCCGGCGCCGCGCGGCCCGTGGCTGCCCCCGCAGGCCCTCTGGCACGCGCAAGCCGACCCCGCCAGTCCGTGGCGGCCGATTTGGCAGGCGATCAGCCGCGGCATGCAGACGTGGCGGTGTGATCCCACGACGCTCGCCACATGGGCCGACCAGATGGCGACCGTGTTCCCGACGCGGCCGCGAGCCGACCACGCCGCGTATTTGGAAGCGATTTGCGCATGGCCTGGGGTGGACCTGCCCGACCGCGCCTTTTGGCTGGCAGTCTGTGCGCACTGGGGACGGTCCGATCGGTCGTGGAGTGAGGTGGTCTGGGTTTTGCGGACGGCAGCGGGACCGGACGAGAAAGCCCCGAGTGCAGGTCCCCCGAGCGAGGAAACCTTATGAGCAGACGGAAGCTGAAGCACGGAGAAACGCTAGGGTGACCCAATCGTAACTGTTATCTCAGTAACCTCGTCATCCGCACTCCCTGCGGTGCTAACATCTTCAGCCAAGACGCAGTCTTCCTCCGACTTCGATTAGGGCTGGTCAACATCACACTTAAATATCGGGGTACTGATAGCTCTTACGAATTACGCGAGGAATGTGCTAAAGTGCGGCGCGGGTGCCACATACATCGGCCAATCTTCCGGACCGTCCGTAAAGTACGAGATGTGGGTTGTAGGTGGTATCAGCAGCTGCCCAATTCTTGGGACAAATATGGACAACCGCTATTCACGGCAGCCCCTTTCCGGAGGATCCTCGTGTGGAGGA
>NZ_NWUL01000008.1:0-68846 GCF_002903155.1 Sulfobacillus sp. hq2
AGATCCAGCAACCGATGGAGACCCCGCCGTTTTTCATTCAAGCCGCTCGCGACATCGGTAAGAGCCGCCACCACAGTCCATCGCTGCTCCGTAGCGAACGCGGTTAACCGCCCGAGTTGACCATCCAAGTTCCCCGCGTCTTGTTGTTTTGTGGTCGAGCCGCGGGCATAGAGGAGACAACGAGTATCCTTAGCAACATCAGGCGCATCCTCGTGCATCAGGGCGCGTAAGTCCGCGACCCGATAGCGCCGATGATTCGTCACGGTACGCACCGGAATCAGGCGCCCTTCGCGTTCCCACTTCCGGAGTCCGTCGATGCTCATACCGAGCATCTTGGCCGCCTTGCCGATGCTGACAAACTGCTCATCCATAATACAATCACCTAATAACATATTATCAGAGATCCTCATAGATTGACAGCAAGCAGCTTAAACCTCCTTACTCTAGATAGGTGGTTTGGGGGCGTTTGTTGCGTCAGAAAGGTATCAGCTCGCGGGGACCGGGTAAATGAGTAAACCTTACGACCAGTGTGCGTGGGTAATCGTCGATCACGACGCCACGCATCAGGCGCAAGCTGCGTGAAATTGCCATGTCTCTTGCTGCAGGAAGGCGAGGGAGTGACCATGTGCAATAGCGTAAAATGTGGTTGGCACATTGCTTGTACGGATTGTGCCTACCACCAAGTGACGCTCCTTTATGCGAGGTCGTTGACTCTGGCTAAAAATAGGCTATAGTGAAAAGACAACGGACCATGATAATGGTGATAGGAGTGTCCTTTATGAATGCAAAGCTTCGTACCAAGGAAACGGCCATGTTGTGTCAAGCGTTCTTGGCCCTGGAGGCCGAGGAGGAATGCTTGGCGTTCTTTGAAGATTTGCTAACCGTTCAAGAACTGCAGTCCATTGCCCAGCGCCTTGCGGTGGCGCAGTTGTTGGATCAGGGGCAGACGTACGAAGACATTGCTCGTTTGACAGGTGCCTCGTCGGCTACGATTTCTCGAGTCAAGAGAGCCCTGGCATTTGGCGCGGATGGCTATCGTCTCGTATTGGACCGATTGGCGAAAGCCCGATAATTTTTTGTCTTAAAACTTTAACACACTACTGTGGTAAGGCGGTGTAGTCATGCGGGTGGAAGTGTTGTTGGCAGAAGCCGGGTTTAGTGAGCATGGACGGGTTAAGGGCTATGCCTGGCACGATACACAATCCTTAGACATTTGGTATTGCTTGCCGAATACAAAAGTGGCTGAGGATGAACTGACAGCGTTGGTCGCGTCTATACAAGGGACGTTGCTAAACTCGCCTCTGAATGGAGGGAACCCCAGCAAAGCCCACTGCGCCAGGCGGCGAGTGTTGATTGCGCCCGAAGATTCCAGTCTGTCCTATGCCTGCAGCAATTATGCGTCATTCCATTAGACGCGTAGTATCCGTGCTATAATGGCAGTTGAGGAAGTTACGGGAGGCTGCCATGGATTTACTGCAAGAATTGAATGAGCAACAACGTGAAGCATGTGAAATCACTGAAGGACCATTGCTGCTACTTGCGGGAGCTGGCAGCGGAAAAACACGCACCTTGACTTATCGTATTGCCCACCTTTTACAAAATCACCACGTATACCCAAGCCAGATATTAGCCTTTACGTTTACGAATAAAGCCGCTCGTGAAATGAAAGAACGGATTGACAAGTTGGTTGGTGAAGAAGCCCGTTCGATGTGGGTCGGGACCTTCCATGCGATTGCGATTCGTATTCTGCGTCAAGACATTCAACGGTTGGGATACGGACCGCAGTTTTTGGTTTATGACACGGATGATACCAAAGGCTTGATTAAGGACATTATTAAAGAATGGGGCTGGGATGACAAGCAGTGGCCCGCTGCGCAATTTGTCCATGCCATCAGTCGTGCGAAAAATGGCTTTATCGCGCCGGACAACTACCCGTCGGCGACATTTGTGGACGAGAAAGTGCAACAAGTGTACAAGCAGTATCAGACGCGTTTGAAGATGCTCAATGCATTAGACTTCGATGACCTTATCTATCTCACGGTGAAGCTCTTCGACCAATTTCCGGATGTGTTAGAGCACTATCACAAGCGTTTTCATTATGTTTTTGTCGACGAATATCAAGATACGAACCTTGCCCAGTACCGATTGATTCAGCATTTAGCGCGTGCCCGGCAGAATTTATGTGCGGTTGGTGATGATGATCAAGCCATTTATGGGTGGCGTGGCGCCGATATGCGCAATATTTTGGAATTCCAACGGGATTTTCCGGGGGCACATATTATTCGCCTAGAACAAAATTACCGCTCGACCCAAACTATTTTAGATGCGGCCAATGCGGTGGTGGCACATAATGCCGAGCGTTTGGGGAAAAAATTATGGACAACAAAAGGTGAGGGGCGCAAAATCCGGCTTTACGAAGCCCCAGATGAGGAGTCTGAGGCGTGGTTTGCCGCCGAAATGATTCACGAAGCGGTGCGCCGTGGACATAGTTTGTCCGAATGTGCAGTATTGTACCGAACTAACGCGCAGTCTCGAGCCTATGAAATGGCGTTGGCCCGGGCGGGCATTGCGTACCGGTTAGTGGGAGGGAAGCGGTTTTACGAACGAAAAGAAGTTAAAGACTTATTGGCGTACCTAAAGGTGCTTTTTAATCGCCAAGATGACTTTTCGTTAGCGCGCATTATCAATTTTCCTCGTCGCGGAATTGGCGACGTTGCGATTGAAAAGATTCGAGCCTATCAGCAAGCCAACGGTCTGTCTCTGTATGAAGCATTGGGGGAAGCGTCCTCGGTGACGGGGTTGTCATCACAGGCGCAGAAAGCCTGTCGCGAGTTACATCGGCTCTTCGAGAGCTGGCAATCAGGATTAGAGGGGTCGTTGGCAGACTTGACCCAGCGCGTGGCAGAAGAAAGTGGCATTATGGCTCTATTTCGTATGGATCATAGCCGCGAAGCGCAAGACCGCATGGAAAATATCGGGGAGTTGCTATCCGAAGCTAAGCGGTTTGAAGATGATCAAGGAACCCATGACCTCGGCGAATTTCTAGCCCAAGTCGCGTTGGTCTCAGACTGGGATCAAACGCAAGAAGATAGTGGCGGCGTGTGGTTGATGACGTTGCACAGTGCAAAAGGGTTGGAGTTTCCTGTTGTGATTATTGGGGGATTGGAGGAAGGTATATGCCCCCACATGCGATCGATTGACGAAGGCAATTTGGAAGAGGAACGGCGACTCATGTATGTAGGCATTACCCGCGCTCAAGACGAATTGTACTTGTCGTACGCGAAAACCCGAACAATGCTTGGGCGGACTCAACAAAATCCAGTCTCACGGTTCATTGCGGAAATTCCTTCATCCTTGGTGGATATGCCCAAACGCGTTGCCCCTGCGGATCGGGCCATGACGCAGAAAGACCATCAATTGACAGGATTAGTGATTGGAGAAAAGGTGCGGCATCCCCGTTTTGGCTGGGGGACCATTGTGGCAATGCGGGGTGAAGGGGACAACCTTGAATTGACGATAGCATTTCCCGGTGGAGGCGTTCGCTCATTTCTTGCCCGGTTCGCCCAACTCAGCCGTGAAGGAGCGGAAAGCGTTTAATGGCTTCGGACGCAAGCGCAATTGAGCACCGCATCCGGCAACTTCAAGAAGCGATTGCCTATCACAATCATCGCTATTATGATCTGGATGCCCCGGAAATTACGGATGCGGAATATGACAGTCTTGTTCAGGAATTGTCCGCGTTGGAACGCGATTACCCCCAATGGCGTTCACAAACCTCGGTAACTAGGCAAGTGGGCGGCTCAGCGAACCCTCAGCTGGGTGTGGTTCATTTTTCCCCCCGTGTGCTTAGCCTTAACAATGTGCATAGCGAAGAAGAACTCCGAGATTTTTATCTCCGAGTTGCGTCCTCTTTAGGCCTGGCGGATCCAGCTTTTACCGCTGAATTAAAAATTGATGGATTAAGCGTCGTCGTGACGTATCAAGACGGTCATTTGATTCAGGCGGCGACCCGCGGAGATGGGAGCACGGGGGAAGATGTTACCGCCAACGTGCGCATGATCCATGCCATTCCACAGACCCTTGCTACCCCGGTCAGTATGGAAATCCGCGGAGAGGTCTATATGCCGCGGACAGCGTTTGAAGCACTGAACAATCGGCGCGAAGAAGAAGGACAGCCGCTTTTTGCCAATCCCCGCAATGCGGCGGCGGGCTCGTTGCGTCAGCTTGATCCCCAAGTTACAGCGGAACGTGAACTTGCCGCGTTTTTTTATCAAATTCGGCAGTGGGTAGCCGATGCCCCACATCCCGTGATTGCTACACAACATGCAGCCTTGGAATTTTTACGGGAGGCCGGACTTCCGGTTGAACCGCATTTTCAGCGCTGTGACAGCGTGGATCAGATTATTTCGTATGTCCAGCACTGGTCGACGGCCAGACAGCCGCTGAATTATGACACAGATGGTTTGGTTATCAAACTCGATGATTTAGCGCTGCAAGATCAATTAGGAGAAACGCAAAAGGCGCCACGGTGGGCCGTCGCTTACAAGTTTCCGCCGGAAGAAGTCCTGACGGTAGTCAAAGACATTGAAATATCCGTCGGTCGCACGGGGGTGCTCACACCGACGGCTATTTTGCAGCCGGTTACGGTGGCCCAGACCACAGTCAGTCGGGCCTCATTGCACAACGAAGATATCATCCGGGAGCGGGATATTCGGGTAGGAGACTCGGTTTACGTCCGTAAAGCGGGGGAAATTATCCCGGAGGTTGTTCGCGTTGAAAAGACACTGCGGCCTAAAGATGCGGTACCGTTTGTGTTTCCGCAGGTATGTCCCGTGTGCGGGTCGGAAGTGGTACGGCTTCCTGGCGAATCGGCCTACCGATGCACTGGAGGAATGGCGTGTCCTGCTCAATTGCGCGAAAGCCTGATTCATTTTGGTTCCCGTGATGCGATGGATATTGAGGGGTTAGGCGACAAAACGGTAGACTTGCTCCTATCCGCGGGCCTGGTGCGCCGCGTGGACGATCTCTATCGTTTGTCACGGGCAGATCTTACGGCGTTGCCGCGATTTGGCGAGATGTCTGCTACGAATTTATTGCGCAGCATCGAAGACAGCAAGAGCCAGCCGCTTCACCGTTTAATTTTTGCTTTGGGGATGCGCTTTGTGGGACAGCGTGTAGCGACCCTCTTGGCAAGCCATTTTCACACTATGGACAAGTTAGCGTCTGCATCCGCTGAAGACCTGATAGCCGTATCTGAAATTGGGGAGACGATTGCCAATAGCGTTGTGCATTTCTTTGCCCAACCCCTTAACCGGGAGGTCATTGCGAATCTCCGGCAGCTAGGGGTGAACATGACTGAGCAGCAGGCCGTGATGAAAGAAACCCCAGTGACCGGGAAAACCATTGTCGTGACGGGAACATTTGGGCAAATGCCCAGAAAACAATTAGAAGCGTGGATTACCCAAGCTGGTGGCAAAGTGGCATCATCGGTATCGAGGCGCACGGCCCTAGTGATTGCGGGCGACAAACCCGGATCGAAAGTGGCGAAGGCATTGGAATTATCTGTGCCGATTATGAGTGAGCAGGAATTTTTGGAGTGGATGGCGAAATCAGGCAGTCCGTTGACCGGATCAGACGACGGCCGTTAACGGTTAAGGCAGGAAGGCAAGACCATTGCAGGTGATAAAAGCAGCCCGTATAATAGGGTCGTTAAGTTGTCGGATTCTGTCAGGGTTTTTATAGCAGGGGCCAGTGGGAAGGAGAGAGCGGTGTGCCGCATAGGGTACTGGACGTAAAGAATTTAAGCACCTACTTTTTCACGGAAGACGGTCCGGTTAAGTCCGTGGATCAGGTGAGCTTTTATATCGATTCAGAAGAAACGCTCGCTGTGGTCGGAGAGTCAGGTTGCGGCAAAAGCGTGACATCGCTATCTATTATGCAATTAATTCCCTCACCTCCCGGTAAGATCGTGGGCGGCGAAATTCTTTTTCAAGGCGAGGATCTTTTAAAGAAGAGTCCGGATGAAATGCGCAAAATTCGTGGCAACCAGATTGCCATGATCTTTCAAGAGCCCATGACGTCGCTCAATCCCGTTTACACCATAGGCGATCAGATTGCAGAAGCCGTGATATTGCATCAAAAGCTTGACAAGCGGAAAGCATGGGAACGAGCTGTCGAGATGTTGCGGGAAGTGGGTATTCCTTCACCGGAAAAAAGGGCGCATGAATATCCGCACCAGATGTCAGGGGGAATGCGGCAGCGGGTGATGATTGCGATGGCTATGTCTTGTAATCCCTCCTTGCTTATCGCGGACGAGCCTACCACGGCATTGGATGTGACCATTCAGGCGCAGATTTTGGACCTCATGCGCAAGTTGAAACGTGAATTTCACACGGCGATTATGCTGATTACGCACGATCTGGGTGTGGTTGCGGAAATGGCTGACCGTGTCGTCGTGATGTATGCCGGGAAGATTGTAGAAGAAAGTCCTACGGTGGATCTCTTTCGAGAGCCTTTGCATCCTTATACGCAAGGTCTGTTAGAATCGATCCCGCGTTTGGATCAGCCCACAAGTGAGAAACTTCACGTCATCGATGGGACCGTGCCAAATCCGTTGCACTTGCCGAAAGGGTGTACATTTGCGCCGCGGTGTCCCAAAGCCATGGATGTATGCCGCGAGAAGGCGCCAACACTCACGGCGGTGTCGGAGGGACGTAAGGTGAGCTGCTGGATGCATGTGGATCCCCAACATGTCGATCCCCCGACGGATGGCTCGGGTAAGGAGGTAGCCTCATGAGTGCTGTGATGGAAAACCAGCCGCATGAAGTCTTAATGGAAGTTCGTGATCTGACGAAATATTTTCCCATTACGGGAGGATTGTTTTCGCGGGTGGTGGGCCATGTCAAAGCGGTGGATGGCGTTAGTTTTGATTTGCGTCGCGGTGAGACATTGGGGTTAGTGGGAGAATCCGGTTGTGGAAAAACGACCACTGGCCGGGCGGTATTGCGTCTTATTGAACCCACATCGGGCACAATAAAGTTTGAAGGGCAAGACATTACGCATTACAACAAGCAGCAAATGCGGGCTTTGCGTCGGCAGATGCAAATTATCTTTCAAGATCCCTTTGGCTCCTTAAACCCGCGCATGTCGGTGGAACAAATCATTGAAGAACCGTTGGTGATTCACCACATGGGCAACCGCAAAGAACGCGAAGCGCGGGTGCGGGAATTGCTGGATGTGGTCGGATTGGCGTCTTATCATATGCGTCGGTATCCGCATGAGTTTTCTGGGGGCCAGCGTCAGCGTATTGGGATCGCCCGGGCATTGGCACTAAATCCTAAGCTGATTGTGGCGGACGAACCTGTATCGGCGTTGGATGTGTCCATTCAGTCTCAGATTCTCAACTTGTTGGAAGACTTGCAGGCGGAATTTGGGCTAACGTACCTGTTTATCGCCCATGGTTTGAACGTTATTCGGCATATTTCCGACCGGGTCGGTGTAATGTATTTAGGAGCTATGGCGGAAATTGCTAGTTCTGAAGATATCTACCGTAAACCGCTTCATCCCTATACCGAGGCGTTGTTTTCTGCCATTCCCATTCCCAATCCCGATATCAAACGGGAGCGCATCATTTTACAAGGGGATGTGCCAAGCCCTGTGAATCCACCGTCTGGATGCCGGTTTCATACACGGTGCCCCATCGCGCAAGAAAAGTGTCGCGTGGAGCGGCCGGTCCTTAAAGAATCGGAACCCGATCATTGGGTCGCTTGTCATTTTCGTTAAGGAAAAGCGTTACAAGCCCGGACGTCTTCTGAAAGGAAGAGGTCCGGGTTTCTTTATCGCGAGTCAAGAGCTAGCGGGATGTTGCGCGGCGAATGGCGATTAGCGTGACAACTTCCGGCGGTGCAGGGTGCGTTTGCCACCACGGCATATTGGCCGTCCATTGGCCCATTGCGGTTACCGTGTCTCCTACGCGTAATGCCGCGGGAAGCGCCACAGAAGGCACGACGCTTGAAGACGTTTGAGGATCTTCAAAGGTGACGGAGTCCACGGTAATTTCAATAAAGCCTGCATCGAAACTCTCGCCTAAGTGGGTGACGGGGCCGGTCCGAGTTAGGGTTAAAGATTCTGTTCGGCGTGGAAAAAAGTAAAAGAAGACGGCCACGCACAATCCGGCGATAACGAAGGGCAACGCCCTTTGGCGCATCAAGATCGGCTCCTTTTTTTCTTTATAAGGTGCTCAAGTTATTCCTGCGGGGTACCTCATGGTCTTCATTATAACGCGGGGGTTGGGCGTGGAAAATCGCAACGGGGCCCTTATCTCGTCAAGCTTTTTACTCTCATTCCAAGCATGGTATACTTTGGAGGTTATGGAGGGATATGCTGTGGCTTTGTCGGAAATACAAGTCAAACATGTTGCACGCCTTGCGCGCTTGCGCGTAGAATCGGACGAGATTGCCCAAATAACCCAAGATTTAGACCGGGTGTTGGAGTATGTGGCACAGTTGAGCCAATTGGATACGGACACTGTTGAGCCGACGATGCACGTTATGGGATTGGCTATGCCTTTGAGGGCCGATGAGGTCAAGCCATCTTTGCCAGTAGATGCTGCGTTAAAGAATGCGCCCGATCCCCGCGATCATATGTTTGGTGTACCGCGGATTATGGATGGAGGCGACGCCTAATGCGGGCTTATGACATGACGGCTACGGAAATTTCCCAAAGGGTCCATCGCAAAGAAATGTCGGCCACTGAATGTGTCAGGGAAGTTGCCGACCGCATTACGGCATTGGAACCCCTAGTAGGAGCTTTTTTGCATCTTGACGTGCAAGGAGCCCTGAACCAAGCGCGAGCAATTGATGCGCTCTCCGACGACGAACGGCAACAGATGCCGCTGGCGGGAGTGCCGGTAGCGGTGAAAGACAATATGACCACAATGGACATGCCCACCACGGCAGCTTCGAAGATTTTAGAAGGATTTATGGCACCTTATAATGCCACTGTGGTTAACCGTTTGAAGGCGGCAGGCGCCATTATTGTGGGCAAGACCAATATGGATGAGTTTGCCATGGGGTCTTCCACAGAGCATTCCGCGTATCAACTGACCCATAATCCATGGGATTTAAGTCGCGTGCCCGGCGGTTCGAGTGGTGGTTCGGCCGCGGCTGTTGCGGCACGGATGGTGCCTATCGCCTTGGGTTCGGATACGGGGGGCTCGATTCGCCAGCCGGCGAGTTACTGTGGCGTGACGGGGCTGAAACCGAGTTATGGGCGGGTGTCGCGATATGGACTGATCGCCTATGCATCGAGCCTCGACCAGATCGGTCCTTTGGCCCGGAGTGTGGACGATGTCGCATTGCTCTACGATATTATTGCGGGATATGATCCGTTGGACGCCACCTCCATGCGTGCTGAAACAGCGCGGGTATCAGAGGGTCCGGTGGATTGGAAGGGGCTTCGTGTGGGAGTTCCCAAAGAATATCTCTCGGCTGACCTTGGCGGCGTGGTGGCCCAACGCCTGCAAGACGTCATCACGCAATTGGAGGCCCAAGGGGCTTCTGTGGTCGAAGTATCGTTGCCGCATACAGCGTATGCGATTGCCACCTATTATTTGATCGCGCCCGCTGAGGCGTCGAGCAATCTCTCGCGCTTTGATGGGGTACGCTATGGCTACCGGGCATCAGGGGCCGATTTACTAGAGATGTATGAAAACACTCGAGCCCAGGGCTTTGGACCGGAAGTTAAACGCCGCATTCTTTTAGGTACGCACGCGCTGTCTGCGGGATATTATGATGCCTATTATCTTAAAGCGCAGAAAGTCCGGACGTTGATTCGGAAAGACTTCGAGCAAGCTTTTGCCTTGGTGGACGTTATTCTCACGCCTACAACGCCAGACGTTGCCTTTCGCTTTGGCGAAAAGAGCAGCGATCCTTTGCAAATGTATTTATCAGACGTCTACACCGTAACCGCCAACTTGGCGGGAATTCCGGCCATATCTACTCCAGCGGGGTTGGCTGATGGACTGCCGGTGGGGATTCAGTGGTTGGGGCCGGTGATGGGAGAGGACCGCCTGTTGCAGGTTGCGCGCGGCTTTGAAGAGTTGTGGCCATCTTCAACGTGGCCAGGTTTAGGAGGCGAGGCATGAATAGCGGGTATGATGTGATTATTGGACTGGAAGTACATGTCGAGCTGAAAACCCAGTCTAAGCTATTTTGTTCTTGTTCGGCGTCTTTTGGGGCCGAACCCAATACCCATACCTGTCCGGTATGCTTAGGGATGCCTGGGGTCTTGCCGGTGCTCAACGAAGAGGCGGTAGCCTACGCTGTTAAGGCCGCTCTGGCTTTACGGTGTACGGTGCATCCCTTTTCAAAATTTGACCGCAAGCAGTACTTCTATCCTGACCTTCCTAAAGCCTACCAAATTTCGCAATATGATCAACCTTTAGCGGAGTATGGTGCTGTGCCTATTATTGTGGATGGGCATGTGGTGAAAGAGGTGACGGTACGCCGTATTCACATGGAAGAAGACGCGGGGAAGCTCAACCATTTGGGAATACGTCTGGGGGATTCCAAGGGGTCGTTGGTGGACCTTAATCGTGCGGGCGTGCCCTTAATTGAAATTGTGTCGGAACCGGATATGCGCTCGGCTGATGAAGCGCGGTTATACTTAACGGAGCTGCGCAACGTGCTAAGTTATCTCGACATCTCCGATTTGCGGATGGAGGAGGGCTCCATGCGCTGTGATGCGAATGTCTCACTGCGCCCACATGATTACGTCGGTTCGCTGGAAGACTTGCCGCGGGTAGAAATTAAAAACGTCAATTCGATTCGCAATGTGCAAAGAGGCATTGAATATGAGGTGGCCAGGCAAGCCGAATTGCTCGCGCGAGGCGAACGGATTGTGAAAGAAACCCGGGGATTTGACGATCAAAATGGTCGCACCTACAGTCAGCGCAGTAAAGAGGAAGCGAACGACTACCGGTACTTTCCCGAGCCCGATCTGCCGCCTTTAGTGCTGACCCAAGAGGCGATTGAGCGGGTGGCCCGCAGCTTGCCGCCGGCACCGACTGTGTTGCGCGAGGAGTTACAGCGAGCCGGGGTGACGGCCAAAGAGGCAGAAATCATTGTGGGGGACCGCGCCCTTTGGGAATATTGGCGGGAAGCTACTACGCATTATGAGGACAAACGCCAAGTTACGAACTGGATTTTGTCCGATTTGTCTCGCCTTCTCAACGCCCATGGTGATACCTGGTTGACGCCTCGCGTCACGCCGGCGGCATTGGCGGATTTGTTACGGTTGATTGCGAACGGCACCTTATCGGGACGTATGGCTAAAGAGGTTTTGGACCGGATGTATGAAAGTGGTGCAACGGCTGCACAGACCGTTGAAGCCATGGGTGTGAGTCAAATTACGGACCATGGCGCCATCCAAGCGGTTGTGCAGCAAGTAGTGGCGGACAACCCTCATGTTGTTCAAGATTATCTCAATGGCAAGGAAAAGGCGCTAGGATTTTTGGTTGGACAAGTCATGAAGCAAACCAAAGGTCAAGCCAAACCAGACATGGTCAATGCGATTCTTAAAGGCGTGATAGCAGACTATGCAAAAACCTAAGCGGTTGCGCGATGGGGCTCATATCCGCGTTGTAGCGCCAGCTTCTATCTGCAACCAAGCCGCCGTGGACCGCACGGCAGCTTGGTTGCAGCAGCGGGGATACCGGGTATCGATGGGAAGTCATGTCTATGATGTGGACCGGATTTTCGCTGGGCGCGACGTAGACCGTGCGCAAGATATCGTGGATGCCGTGAATGATCCATCTGTCGATGCTATCTTTGCCGCCCGTGGGGGCTATGGCAGCGCACGGGTTTTGCCTTATTTGGCTAGGTACGATTGGCGGGATATTAAGCCCAAAATATTTCTAGGCTATAGCGATATGACGGCCCTCCATAGTTTCTGGCAAACGGTGTGCGGCTGGGTGACGTTTCATGGGCCCATGATGGAAAGCGATTGGACCGGAATAAATGGCGAGACGGCTATAGCGGTGTTGCGAGGGGATATGACGGCTTTGGGGCCGGTCCCCTTAGAACCGCTTTTGCCGTCTGTGCTAGAGCTGCCGCAGGCTTGTTGGCAAGGCGGCAATCTCGCGGTGTTGACATCGCTTATTGGCACGCCGTATTTTCCGTCATTGCAAGGGAGTGTGTGCTACTTAGAGGAAGTACAAGAAGCTCCTTATCGGGTGGACCGTATGCTTCAACAATTGTACCAATCGGGCAGTCTTGAAGGCGCGGTGGGGCTTGTGTTTGGCGAAGCGACGCGCTGCGATTCACAAGATGAACGAGGGTATCAGGTGCGTGAGGTGGTGCAAGACTTCGCCCTTCAACATCAAATTCCGGCGTGGTGGGGATTTTGGGCAGGACACGGGCCAACCAATTTAACCGTGCCATTGGGTATTGAGTTGCGTCATGAGGGATCGAGCATGGTTTTTGAGGAGGCAGCGGTGCAATGAGAGCCCGTTTAGAGGAGTCATACACCGTGCGCATTGAGCGGATGGGGCAGTCTGGCCAGGGTGTAGCCTATTTGCCTGATGGGCGCATCTTTTTCGTTGACGATGCCTTGCCCGGGGAATTGGTGCGCGCGCAGGTGACCCAGGTGAAGCCGCGGTATGCGAACGGACGCATCGAGGCCATTCTCGAGCCCAGCTCGAGCCGGATCACACCAGTTTGCTCCTACGCTGAGCAATGTGGGGGCTGCAGTTTTCAACATTGGGATTACCGTGCGGAAACGGAATACAAACAAGAGTGGGTGCGGCAGGCCCTCAAACGGATTGCCAAAATTCCGGAACCCCCTCTTTTCGCTATTGTCCCAGCGACTAGGCCGGATTATTACCGCAATAAGGGGCAGTTTCCGTGGGGCCAGCAAGGGCAGCAGCTCAGTTTGGGTCTTTATGCACGGGGCAGTCATCAATTAGTGGAGTTGGCATCGTGTCTTATTCAAGATGAGGGCATTAATCGGGTGCTGCGTCGTGCTCCGGAACTGGCCCGTCCCTATCACTTCACCGCGTATCAAGAGACAACAGGACAGGGCTTGTTGCGGCATTTGTTGATTCGCTCGGCGCGTGCGACCAAGGACTTGCTTGTATTAATTGTAGCGACCGCTTTTGATCCCAATCTTTCCGCGTATGCTAGGGATTTGATGGCGGATAACCCGCATATTAAGGGAGTGGGGCTCAACATCAATACGGAACGCACCAATCGTATATTGGGCCCCTCCACCCGGTTATTGCACGGGCAAAGTACGATCATTGATCAGATATTGGGGCTGTCTTTCCATGTCTCCTTTGAATCATTTTTCCAAGTCAATCCCGAACAAGTTGAGCGGTTGTACCGCTTAGCGCTCGACAATATTCCAGAAAGCACGGGGGTGTTGTGGGACCTATATGCGGGCGTTGGGACGTTGGCGTCTTTGGCTAGTGCACGGGCCCAAAAGGTTTACGCGATTGAACTGAATTCGGCGGCGGCTTCGGATGCACGGAAAAACTTTGCGCTCAATGGCCTGCACAATATACAAATGATAACAGGACGCGTTGAGGATGTCATTGATGAGAACGTTTTGCGAAAGCCAGATGTCGTGCTGATGGATCCCCCGCGCAAAGGCGTCGATAGCCATGTGCTGAGTCGTTTAAAGCGATTACATCCTTCGCGCATTGTCTACATCAGCTGCAATCCGGATACCCTGGCGCGAGATGTGCAGCTTTTGTCGCCAGAATATCGGTTGACAGCGGTGACCCCTGTGGACATGTTTCCGCGGACGGACCATGTTGAAGCCGTGGCAGTGCTCGATACGGCCCAGGTCTAATCATCCAGGGCGTTGTCCAAGCACGCTGTGGAACTCCACCGACAATCCATGGATCATGTGATATTATTAGCCGAGAATCGGACGACATTTGTTGCGATATGCGGGTTCCGCCATTATCCGGGCAAAGGAGGGACGGGGCTCGGTTATTTGTTTGCCCCAAGGAGAATGAACCAGTCCTTGTTTATTAACCAGAGGCTCACGCGCTCGTCGTTGAATAAAGTGCCGGCTATTACCGCATATTTTTGGGTCTTAAAATTGTTAACGACGGCAATGGGGGAAGCGACTTCTGATTATCTTGTCCATCACCTGAATCCCTATTTGGCGGTTGGATTGGGGTTCATGGGGTTTGTGGTCGCGTTTGTGTGGCAATGGCATGCGCCTCGTTATATCGCCCCGATTTACTGGTTTGTGGTTCTGATGGTGGCGATTTTTGGGACGATGGTCGCGGATTCCATGCATGTAGCTTTAGGCGTGCCCTATTATCTGTCGAGTACGGTCTTTGCGGTCGTTTTAGCCGTGGTGTTTAGAACTTGGTATAAGACAGAGAAAACGGTGTCGATTCACCGCATCGATACGAAACGACGCGAGTTGTTTTATTGGGCGGCGGTGTTGGCGACTTTTGCGATGGGGACCGCCACAGGGGACATGACGGCCACGACCCTGCATCTGGGGTATTTGCCTTCGGGATTATTATTTTTGGCCTTATTCGTTTTAACGGGTGTGGCGTACGTGTTAGGTTTCAACACAATATGGGTTTTTTGGGTTGCCTATGTGCTGACCAGACCTTTAGGGGCGTCGTTTGCGGATTGGACAGCCAAACCGCCAAGTATGACGGGATTGGGATATGGAGATGGTGTGGTCAGTGCTGTTCTTGGGATCGCCCTTATTGTGGGGGTAGTATATTTATCCATTAGTCAACGTGACGTGCAACAGGATTAGGGTTCGTTATGGATGGCGGCGAGAATACGTGGGCGGAGCCACAGCCAGACAATCCACGCGACAACGATGCCCCCAAATCCCACGATGGCGCCCATCGCTTCGCCCGTAGCGAGCGGAGAGGTTGCGAGGGCGATGAAGACGATGAGGATGACAAAGTAGGTGGTATAAGGAAAGCCCCATAGTTTATATGTGAGCCTATCCGGATGGTGTTTTTGCAAGTAGGGTCGATAGTATAATTGGGTCAACAAAACCATGAACCAAATGAACATGGCTTGAAATCCCGTTGCGGTGACGAGATAGGCATAGGCTTTTTGGGGCAGCACATAGGCTAGAATAATGGTGAGTGCTAAAAGGCCAGCACTCATCCAAATCGCATTGGCCGGAATACCTTTGGCGTTGAGACGTCCTAGAACCTTGGGGGCTTGGTGGGCGTGTGATAAGCCATAAAGGACACGGACATTCGAATAGAGTGCGGCATTCATTGTGGACAGCACGGCAAATAAGAGGACAAAATTCATGACGAATCCCCCATATGGGACGTGTGTGGCGCGGATGGCGAGAACAAAGGGAGAGATTTGGGAGGACATTTTATTCCACGGCACTAAATTCAGGATTAGGAACATCGAGCCGATATACATCAAGACGATTAAGGCTACGGTCCACCGTACCGCGCGGGCAATGGTGGTCGTAGGATTTTTTGTTTCCGCCGCGGCTAATCCGATGACACCGGTTCCGGCGTAGGCGAAGAGCACGAGCAATAGGGCGGGACTGGCATGAAGCCAGCCATTCGGGATCCAACCTCCATGATGAAGTAACGAACTGAATCCATGCGGTGCAACCAAGGGCGGCGTCATAGGTAAGACATGCGTGACGGATAAGACGCCAATGATTAAAAACGATAAGACTGCCGTCGATTTAATCCCTGCCATGATGTTTTCAACCGTACCGAAGCCGCGAACACTGACGAAATTAACGGCAACAATGAAAATGGAATAGGCTAAGGACCAAGTCCATAACGGAATACTTGGGAACCATAGCCGGGAAAACAAACTGGCTGCTGTCACCTCACTAGACATGGTCAGCACACTTGAGAACCAGAAGATCCATCCCGCAACAAATGTCCATCCGGGACCCAAAACGAGTTTGGTGTAATTTAAAAAAGATCCGGGAGTGGGAGATGCGATCGACATCTCTGCTAAAGCCGAAATTTCAAGATACATTGCTACGGCGGCAACGGCAAAGAATACTAAAATAACGGGACCGGCCATGCGCATTGCTAAGCCACTGGCCATAAAAAGACCAGACCCCATAATGCCACCAATGGTCAATAAGGTGAGAGTCGGAGCCCTGAGACTTTTTTGAAAGGCGTGGGTGTGCTTTGCCTTTTTAAGACGTGCGCCAAATTTGCCCGATTTAATACTCAAATAATTGGCCTCCTCATCCCGTGTTGATGGTAGCATGTATTGTTGTTGACAGGCCTATACCTGAAAAGAGAGGACGACCTTACGCTCATGGATACAGAACGACGCACCCCAGCGTTTTCGCGGACGGAAATGACGGAGTTAGTGTTGCCCGGAGACTCAAACCAGCTGGGCAATATATTGGGCGGACGAATGATGCATTGGATCGACTTGGCGGCGGCCATTGCTGCTGGGCGCCATGCTGGACGGGTGGCTGTGACGGCATCTATGGACTCGTTAGAATTTCTCCACCCGGTAAAGGTAGGACAAGTGGTTCGGTTGGTAGCCCAAGTGAATTGGGTGGGACATACGTCGATGGAAATCGGGGTTGATGTGTTTCGGGAAGACCTCAATCTGGGTGATGTGAAAAAAACGAGTACCGCGTATCTAACCTTTGTGGCGTTGGATGAAGAGGGGAAGCCAGTGCCTGTGCCACCCTTGATTTGTGAAACGGAGGAAGAGCAGGCACGATTTCATGAGGCCGAAGAGCGCCGTAAGGAACGCCTTAAACACCGGCATCACCGCGATTAGTGCAACAAGCCCAGAACCAAGCGGCGAACGTCGCGTCACGGGTAAAAAGGACATCACGAAGATGATGTCCTTTTTGAATGGGCTGTAATTATTAGGCGCATCCCAAAGAGGTTGTGAGGTGTCACAGGGGTCAGGGCGTCTGGAATCCGGAATCGGAGTGCGAGTCAAAAAGGGAACAACAAATACCGTACGCGGAAGTGTGCTCGTCGCGCCAATGTATCTCACATTGTGCACCAACAACCAGCCCATCGCTCTGATCACGTCTTGTCAAGTGTCGTTAGCTCGGCTTCCTAGAAGGCGGGCTAAGCCGGAAGACAACAATTCTTATGTCCATACGGGACCAAAGACCGCAGGGTCCACGCCTCAAGGGGAGCCGCTATTCGTTAACGGGACTCGGGCGCCGGGGCGACTGCCGCCGCTGACGCCAGCGACATGGTCGGCAATTCCGATTGCCTTAGTTTCTTCAAACTGCACCTTGGCCGCTTTATTGTCTTTAGTCCCGTTACATCTTGAGATCCCCTTATTTAGTTGTAGGGCTTTTGAGCTCGCAGGGGTTCTTCTGACCTCATGCGACCGCGGCAAAAGTTCAAATCATGGAACGCGTGGCAAGCGATTGTTACGTGGCCAACGGGACCTTTTGCGTACATGCATGGGGGAGGAAATCTTTTGCCGTTTCATAGGACACCTTGATTGAGTAAAAAGGCGAAATGCCATGATGGCTTGATAATCGGTATGGGGGAACGATCTGTAAAACGTCGGACAAATCTTATCTATTAAAATAATTCTTGACGAATGATAAGGAAGAGGCATAATCTTTTATTAAACAAG
Organism: Sulfobacillus sp. hq2; assembly: GCF_002903155.1. NCBI lineage: Bacteria > Bacillati > Bacillota > Clostridia > Eubacteriales > Clostridiales Family XVII. Incertae Sedis > Sulfobacillus > Sulfobacillus sp. hq2. Next base: position 17,610 of record NZ_NWUL01000008.1, read on the forward strand.
CGCTTGGTAGGTTAAATATCTGTTGATTGTTTAGGGGGGATGGAAAATGGAGGATGCACAGCGTTTTCATGACTTTATGCAGCGTATTGAAGCGGGAGAAAAGATTGAATCAACAGACTGGATGCCCAAAGAATACCGTGATTTACTGATCAAGCAAATTCACATGCATGGGATTAGCGAAATCATGGGGGCTTATCCAGAAAAGGAATGGGTGACCAAAGCGCCCACGATTCGCCGCAAATTAGCGCTGAATGCTAAAGTTCAAGATGAGATTGGTCATGGTCAGATGTTGTTGCGCTTGGCCGAAGATTTAAGTCGTCCATACGGACGGGGCCGTGAAGAACTCATGGATGATGTGCTCGATGGCCGTGTAAAGTTTCACAACGTCTTTCATTTAGAGGCGCCCACATGGGCCGATGCTGGCGTGATTGGTTTTATGGTGGATGGAGGAGCGATTATTACCCAAGCTATGCTCCTTGAGAGTTCCTATGCTCCTTATGCCCGCATGCTCAAAAGGATTGTAGCGGAAGAGAGTTTTCATATGCAACATGGTGAGTCCGTCGTGTTGGCACTAGCAGAAGGGACTGAGGCCCAAAGGCGGATGCTGCAAGACGCTATTGCGCGGTGGTGGCCTGCTATGATGTACTTTTTCGGTCCGCGTGAAATGGGCCCGTCTTCCAAGAAAATGATGGAATACAAGATTCGGACGATGACGAATGAACAATTGCGGCAGAAGTTTATCAATCGCTATGTCCCTCGGATTCGCGCATTGGGCATGGTTATTCCCGACCCCAATCTATACCAAGATCCTGACGACCATGTCTGGCATTACACGGACCCCGATTGGAATTGGTTTAATGAGGTCGTTCATCATAACACGGGTCCAATGAGCCAAGCTCGTCTGGCTTTGCGGCGCCAGGCGCACACGGAACAACGATGGGTGAGAGAAGCGGCGTTTCAGGCGGGTCAAGTGTTGCAAAATCAAGGCGCATAACGCGGGTAGACGCGAACGGTTCTTGCTTAATGACAAAAGGAGGGACTTTTGATGAATCCGCAAGAAATACCTGTGTACGAAGTCTTTGTGCAAGCGGATGCCCTAAGCTTTCCAACGCATGTGGGAAGCCTGCGTGCTGCCTCGCCAGCCTTTGCGCTACAATTAGCTAAAGAAACATTTTGCCGCCGCGAAGATGCGCATGATGTGTGGGTGGTGCCGTCACAAGCGATATCGAGGGCCCGCCGTGACGCTACCGCCGCATTACCTACAACGACTTCCGACAAACGTTACCGGCTGCCGAGTGGCTATGACAACGCGCCTCACTGGAAACGGTTCAAGGCACAGGCCATGACGATTGAAGAAGTGGCTGCCGACATGCGGACGAAGGGGCGGTGATGATTGTGGAGATATTGACGGACGCAGAGCGTGCGGCATTGCAGCGTATTTTGATCCCGGTGGCTGATGATGAGTGGATTTTGGGGCACCGCGGATCGGAGTGGTTGGGCTTGGCGCCGGACTTGGAAGAAGACTTGGCGCTGAGTTCAATAACGCAAGATAGTCTTGGTCATGCGCAGTTGCTTTATGATATCGTAGCTGACCTTGGAGGCTATAGTGCAGACCAATGGGTGTACGCCAGGTCGCCTAGCGAATGGAAACATTGTCAATTAGTCGAGATGTCCCGTCAAGATTGGGCGGACCTTGTAGCGGGCCGTTTTGTTTATGAGACGTTTGATGAGATGCGCCTGGAAATGCTAAATCTTATTGCATATCAACCATTGCAGGCGGCTGTGACGAAAATTCGGCAAGAAAAGATGTATCATTTGCAACACTTTGAGAGCTGGGTAGACACTTTGGTGTTGGGTGGTCAAAGCGCTAGGCAGCGTATATTGGAGGCTTTAACCCGTGTGTATGCGCTAATCGGCGATATGTTTGTGTGGGAAGAGACTAAACCGGGTTTAGATTTGTGGCATTTGGACGAAACCGCCCGTGGGCTACCGCAAAAATGGGTTACGCGTCTTCAAGGGAAGTATGAGTCTTTGGGTTTACCTTGGCACACCAGGGTTATTCCTCAGGCAGAAAGCAATGGTCGATTAGGCCAACACGCCGAATCCTTTTTCCCCTTATGGAAGGAAATGACGAGTGTGCGGGAGATCGCGCCCTTGAGCGGCTGGTAACTAGTACCGGAAGGAGAGATGGCTAATGTCGACCGACGAGATATGGGACCGTTTGAAGACGGTTGCAGATCCTGAGATTCCCAACTTGAGCATTGTCGATTTAGGCATGGTTGATCGCGTTGAGATAGACCAGGGCCATGTCAAGGTGGACTTAATGCCCACGTTTGTTGGGTGTCCCGCGTTGCATTGGATTGAGCAGAAAGTGGAAGAAGCCTTAGCGCCCTATCCTACCACCGTCAAATTTGTCTATCGAACGCCATGGACAACAGAGCGGTTAACCGCACGCGGCCGCGAACGGCTATTAGAGTGGGGGGTAGCACCGCCTCATCATCAGCCTGGACCTGTGACGTGTCCGTTGTGTGGTTCGCAAAAGACCCATCTCAATAGTGCCTTTGGGCCAAGTTTGTGTCGAGCTATCTATTATTGTGACGAGTGTCAGCAACCCTTTGAGGCAATGAAAGCGATTTAGTCGAGTCGGCCTGTAACCCATAGAGAACCGTCCCAAAATGGGACGGTTTTTTGTGTATTAAAGGATTGACGGGAAGGCTGCTGCATCGTGGCAAGAATCTATACCGATCGCGTCAACGGGTCCTTCGCTATGATAAGGACAGGCCCGAGGACGCGGCCAAATAACGGGGAGGGAATACCATGCCAACGGCCCACGTACTGTCCTTGATTACCAAATTAACAAGTGTCTTGGTCGACATCGCTGGGGGACTGTTTTCATTAGTGATGGTCTATGGCGGAATACGGTTTATGGTGGCACAAAGTCCGCGCTCGGTGCAAGCGGCCAAAGAATTAATGACGCGGGCAGCTGGCGGTTTGATTTTAATTTTATTGGTTGATGTAATACGGCAGGTTATCCAGTATGCGGCTAGCTGATCCCTCCGCTTTGGTGAAAAGCAGTGTGTTAAAAGGCGTTCTATCATGGGTGGCCAAAACGCTCGACAGCACACTGATTCAAGTGAGTCACGTAGTCTTTATGCATGTTGTTTTTCGTCCTTTCCAGCTATCGTCCACGGCCATGCAAGTCTATGGTGTCAGCCGCAGTTTGGCTATCTCCGCGAGTGCGGCATTTTTGATGTGGGCCATTATTCAAGTGCAGTGGCCTGAATTGCGAGTGGGGCCATGGATGTCAACTCCAGTTATTACGGTGCACCGGGCGGTGACACAAGCTTTGTGGGCCATCACGGCTATACCGCTCGTACGCTTGCTTCTAAATCTCAATAACGCGGTGGTGAGAGCTTTAGACACGCCGGCAACCAGCATGGGATCACCATCTTTTGGGTCTTTGGGTGTGGTAACAGATCCCGTAGCTGCCGTGCTGATATTCTTGGCGGTCTTGGTCTTGATGGTGCTGTTAGGCGTTTATTATGGAGTCCGAAGTGTGGAAATTGTTGTCTTAATGACGCTCATTCCGTGGTTTGCCTTAGTGTGGATGGCCCATCCTGGCAGTCTCGTGTTACAAAAATTGACGAAGGAGCTCATCGTGGCCATCTTTATACAGAGTCTTCATGCGTTGATGTTTTATTTCTTTCTCCATGTCACGCAAGGGGCCGGGAGCACTGTGCCCGGACAATTAGCAGAAATCGGGATCTTGTGGTATATGCTCAAGCTTCCTCAGCAACTGCGGCGTATGGTGGGTGCTGTGGGGCCAGGAGGTGTCGCGTAAATTCATGGCGCCATCCTCATCATCTATCGTTTCACGGCCTTTATCCAAAAATCCCCCGCTTATTTGGGGCATGACAGTAAAAGACCTTATGTGGCCCGTATTAAGTCTGGCACTAGACGCCATCATCTGGCGTCACGATCCCCGCGGCGATTTTGTCGAAGTGCTTGTCCTCACCGCGTGTGCCGCATTGGGAATGGCTTTGGGGATCGTGCGCGTGCATGGTCGTTCTATTCCTTCTTGGCTTCTTGTTATTCTCCTGTTTTATTTGCACCCGCGTCTCTATTTGCCTTGAATCTCTGCCTTGCGGAAAGGAACGATGGCGATGGATATTTTGATAAACAAGTTATTTCCTATTCAAGCTATTGGTCCGGGGCTTTGTTTACTTCACAAAAATCGCTATGTTGCTGTGTTAGAGGCTATCCCCGTAAATTTTGCGATGCGTTCTGACGTTGACCAGGAACGTATGGTATCCGGTTATGCCAACTTCTTAAATGGGCTAAGCTTTCCCGTGCAAATTTTTGTCCGGTCCGAGACGTTGCGCGTGAATGATTATCTGGCAGACCTCGTAGACCAAACCACTCAGATGGAGCCTTCATTGCGCCCTGCTCTAGACGATTACCTCCAGTTTATAAAGGAATCGGTCACGGTGCATCGCCTTATTAAACGCCATTTCTACTTGGTGTTGTCATGGATATCAAACGATTTCCGAAAACCATTAGGAACAGGAGAACCGTTGTGGGACGAAGCGGCGCAAGAATTATTACGACGCCAAGAACTCATTGCTCAAGGGTTAATGGCATTGGGGATTCGCGTCAACACCTTGGATCAGGCAATGATGCTCCAGTTTTTACACGCGAGTTTTGGGCGGGAACAGCCCAGCGCGGAGATGGCGCCATGGAGCTGAAACACAAGCGGCACCGGCGTGTATTCGGGCCATTTGAAGGCATTTGGCCTGATTATTTGCAGGTCTTTCCCAAACAATTGGCGGTGGGGGACCGCATGGTCCGCTCTTTTGTGGTCGTGGATTACCCGCGCCACGTCCAACGGGGATGGTTTGAACCCTTGCTGCGCTTTCCTTACCCTATGACGATGGCCATATACCAGGCGCCATTACCGCCGCAAGTGGTGATGCGTTCTATGCACCGGCATTTGCTCTGGAATCGGGGCATCGACGGGGCAAATCAAGCTAGTGGCCATCTACGCGATCCGGAAATGACGGCATCCATTGAAGATGCGGAGCGCATTCGCCTGAAAATTGCCCAAGGCGATGCGCGGGTGCTCGATACGAGCTTGCATCTGACCCTATGGGCTTCGAGTTTGGAGGAGCTGGATGAAGCGACGGCGCTTCTCATCAGTTTAGCACAGAGTATGCTGTTGGTAATTCGCCCGCTTCACTTTCAACACCTGAATGGGATGAAGTGGACACTTCCTATCGGCGAGTATGCGCCCGATGTTCGGGAAATGGAAACGGACGCGTGGGCAACCTTATTTCCTCTGGTATCCGAAGAAATTTTTCATCCGCGTGGCAATTTGTGGGGAATGAATGGGCAAAACCATTCCCTGATTTTAGTGGATCGCTTCAGTATGCCGTCTCCCCATTCGATTACTATCGCCTGGTCAGGGGCGGGAAAGAGCTACGCGGCGAAATTGGAAGCGATCCGCGCCAGGTATCGACATTTGCCCGTCTATATCGTGGATCCCGAAGGGGAATACAGTCCATTGGAACAAGCGGGCGCCTCAATTTGGCGTATTGGAGACCCTAAGACCCCCCAATTTCCGTTTGACCCTTGCGCCATTTCCTATGACGAGCCGGAAGGCCATTGGGAACGCGAGGCTGACTTTATCATCCGCTTTTTGTCGCGACTCATGCCAGAAGAGGCATCACAAATCAAGACGGTCATGTGGCCCTTGCTATGGCAATGTCGGCCAGAGGCCACACGCAACGCGACTTGGCAATTCAATGCGCCGCCTTTGGACCTTTTGCACTTCTTGCCGCAGGTTAGGGCCGTGGATGAAGCCTTTGCGCGACAACTGCAAACGGCTCTAGAACGGTGGAAACTCTTGGTGGGTTCAGGACCGACACAGGCCGTGAACCCGGATTTTCAAGTCTTTGACCTCAGCCGCCTTACGCCTTTAATGAAGAGTGCGGCATATCTTGCGCTTACGGAGTGGATTGCCAGGCAGACACACCAAAAACAACGACGACTCGTGATTTTTGATGAAGCTTGGCATTTATTGAATGAGAAAGAGACAGCGGGATATCTCGAAGAATTGTTTCGGCGTGCGCGTAAATGGGGAACCGCTTTGTCGCTGATTACGCAAGACATTAACGATTTTGTCCAGAGCCGCGCGGCAGAAGTGTGTCTTCGGAACGCGCCCATTGTGCTCCTTCTGAAACAGCATCCCGAAAGCTTGGCGCAATTGGCGACACAACTGCGCCTGCATGAGGGCGAAATGATGCGCATTGCGACGGCCGGACGCGGAGAGGGAATTTTAATGGTCGGAGACGATCACGTCCCGATCAAGATCAATGCCTCACCGGCCGAGCATGCACTGATAGGCGGACAATACCGGAGATAGAAGGGGGAAGAGTAGCCATGGGATTGAAAAACATATCATTGTCAAGACCCGCGGCATTAGCAATGGCTGTTGCGGGTGCGGTTTATGCTGGTTTAAGCCTTGTCCCGCTGTTAAAACCCGCTCCCCTTATTCCCGTAGCCAATAAAAATTTGGCGGCCGGTACGTATTTGCAGCGCTCAGATATCGTGTGGGTATCGGCCAATAACTCACGGCCGGTTGTGGTGCAAAAATATTTAGCCGTGGGGGTGCGTAAAGGTCAAGTGCTATCGGCGGCAATGCTGACGGCGAGGCCCTCCACTCGCCGAGGATTTTTGGTGTCCATTGCAGGCAATGTCCCGCCCGTTCAAGCAGGACAAGAAGTGGAAATATTTGTTATAAGTCAATCCGGGCACCTGTGGCAATTGGGACCGGTTATGGTGTTTAAAGCGGCGTCTGGTGTTGGCCTTACCGGTACGGCTGGGAGCCCACTCATAGTCGAGATGAATGCTAAGCAGGCCGCGGAGTATGAAGAGGTGAGTCTTCATGGGACCGTCTCTGTGGTAGGACTGCAACCATGATTGTGATCGGCGTGGGTCATGCAGGGGTAGAACGCTTCGTTCAGCAAAAAATGGCGCAAGCGGCCTATACGGATGACGTGGTCATTATTCATACATGGGATCAATTGTCTTCGCATTTGAAACAGGCTCACAAGGTGTTAATGGGCGAGCGGTTGTTGCGTGACGTGCCGCTCCCAGCGTTGACGGAGCTCTTACAATCCTATCCCCATATCGAGTGGCTGCTTTGGACGGCCGAAAACTCGGTGTGGACGGCGCTTAATGGGGAGGTTGAGATCTGGACAGGGGAGTTGACACCAGAGAAACTCGAGGGGTGGATTCAACACACAACGTCAAATGGAAGTGCTACACTTCGTACCCACTGGTTATTATGGTCACCTAGTGGTTGCTATGACCGAGTTCTATCGATTGCGTTATTAACCCACAAGATGCGCCAGATGCATAAAATCGGGACGTGGATTGATCTTGATTGGACGCATAGTTTGCTCACGTCTTGGTGGAACCCACAAGGCGCAGGACATGAAGCCTTTCCTTATGCACGGTTGACGCGGCAAAAGGCCGATTGGGGATATATTGCGCCTGCACCGTTGCCGTGGATGCCGGTGCTGTTTCAACCCGATGTCAGAGATATTGAACGCATGTTGCGTACAGTTCACGGATGGCAAGGATGGGATATTGGGGTGGATTTACGTCCGCTAAGCGTGGGGGTTGTCGCTCAATCGGTCGATCAAGCCGTGATACATATCTCCAGCGGGCTTAGACAACCCTTAGAACAGGGGTTGCAGCTCTTACGTTCGATGAATCCTCGTCTCGAGTTCATTGCCACAGGACCTGATCCTAACAATCTGTCGAGAAAACTGGGATTACCGTCTCTGGACGCCGATGCTTCAACCGATACCGGTTTGCGGAGGCTATTTAAGCGTCGGCACCGGAAGAATTCTCATTGACAATTTGGCGATAGGTGGCGAGAAATGAGGCCAGGGATTGTTGACGTACTTCCATTTCGCGGACCCATTCTTCAAGGCGCAGACGGCCATGGTCCGTCAATTGGTATTGGCGGATGGGAGCGCCGCTATCTTCTGTCACCCATGTTGAATGCAAGCAGCCGGTAGCTTCGAGTTCGCGCAACAAGCGGTAAATACGGCCACTGTCAACCGTCCATTCCTCGGGTAATACAGCGGTTAGACGATTCAGCAGATGGCCGCCATGGTCAGGTTTTTGCATTAACAACAACAGAATAAAGGCTTCAAGGTGTTTGCCCGTTTGATATCGTCGTAAATTCTCGGACATAAATAAGGCCTCCTGCAACCAATGAGAAAAGAGGCCGACCAGGCCTCTTTTTTTGCTTTAGGCGTTTTGGGGTTGTAAAATGCTTTCTAAGCCTTCTAGTGACGCAGAATAGACGGCCGTCCCGGCAATAAACTGGGCATGGGCCATCACTGCCCCAACTTCTTCGTGGGTCAGACCGGCTTTCAAGGCCGCTTGCATATTGTTACGAATACACATGGGCACCCGGGTCACTAAAGCCGCTGCCAAATTGACAATCGCAATGGTTTTTTCATCCAGCGGGCTGTCTTCCCGGTAGAGCTTGGCAGCCGTGGATTGTGCTTCAGAAATGTTGGGGTTGATTTCTGCGAGATAACGACGCAGTTTCATAGGACGCCCTAACTTGACTTCTTCTTGATGAATTTGTTCGAGAATCTTAGCTTTTTTGTCTTGGTTCACGGGAATATCCTCCTCTAATTGGACGGCTTATCGGCTGCTGCCAAACGCCATCATGCGTTCTTTGACTTGATCAATGGCCTGGGCCGGTAGCTCCTTGGCGCCCCCGAGGCTTGCTGCCATGATATAAAGTTCTGCAGCTTCATCTAAGGTGCCCAGCAAACTTGCGGTCCGCATGGGGGTGTCATTAAAGACAAGCACACCGTGGTTCGCCATCATCAAGGCCGGTAGCCCCGGATGGTTTTGGGCGATTTCGATAATGCTGTCAACAGAGGCACGGGATCCGCGTGGGGCCCACGGCACGACAGGGATGGGTTCACTGACGCCAAAACGCAGGAGCGGCTCATAAATTAACGGAATGGGCTTTTGCGCGACGCCAAATGCGGTAACGTGTGGTGCGTGGGTATGAATAACTGAGCCGACCGAATCCCTGACCCGGTAGATGCCGGTGTGCATCTCGATAATTTCTTTCATCGTCGGCTCCATTTCGCCTTCGATCACGGTGCCATTTAGGTCAACCAAAGCAAAATCGTCTAACGTTAAATTTTCAATACTGCCGCCTTTGGTCATAATAATGTGGTTGTCACCAACCTTGGCAGACAAATTGGCATGGTTGCCGCGGAAAAGCAAGCCATGTTCGGCAAGATAGTGAGCAGCCTCGACTAACTGCTGCTTGGCTTGATTCTGAGAAAGCATCGTCATGAACTTCCCTCCTTGCATCTTCGCTTCATGAGGTTAAGATCCCCCAAAAGGGGCTTAATCTATGCATCTGATATCTACCTTATAAAACATTATTCATTATGTAACAAAAAATACTATAGTGCAATACTCAGTATATAAATCGAAGGAAATTGCTAAGGTATACCTATAATAAAGAACAAAGGGAGTGTTCAGGACTGGCTTTAGTCTGGGTTTTTTTGGGCGGATTTGTCGGGGCGGTGGCGCGGTTTGAAGCCGGTCAATGGATAGGGCAGCGCACAATAGGACCTTTTCCGTGGGGAACGTTTTCGATTAATACCGTGGGTAGTTTGTTTATTGGTTTGCTCTTTGCGCGTCCGCTTGCCCCTCCCCTTCTCAATTTATTGGATGTGGGTTTTACAGGAGCTTTTACAACTTTTTCTACGTTTAGTTATGAAACCTTGCGTTTAATGGAAGAAAAACTCTATCGAACGGCGTTCTTGAATGCGGCGGTAAGTTTGGCTACGGGGCTTGGAGCCGTAGCCCTAGGCATCAGCATTGGAAGAGGGATGGGGATATGAAAAGGCATGTTTGGGTAGCTATAGGCATCGGTGGAGGACTCGGAGCTCTTGCTCGGGCGGGTGTGTCTACTCTGGGAGACGTGGGGTGGTTTCCTTTAAATTTCTTTACGATTAATATTGTGGGAAGCTTTCTCATTGGCATTGTCATGGCATTAAGTGTGGAATATGAACTGTTGCCTGCCGCCTGGAGAATGTTCTTAGGTGTCGGATTCTTAGGAGGATTTACGACGTTTTCAACCTATATGTTAGGGGTGCATGATTTGTTGCGTACATCGCTCTGGCATGGGGTTGTCTATCTATTGGGGTCTTGGGGTATTGGTCTTGTTGCCGTCTATGGCGGTCTTGTCGCAGTACGGTCTCTTCTGCATTGGGTTAAAACCGCCGAGTAATCCCACCAGGTTTTAGTTTGCCACCCGCTCTAGCCGGTTTGGCGTGGACATGGTATCATGACCCATAACGACATATCACACTTTAAAGGTGCCTGCATTCGCAGGAGAATAGGGAATCAGGTGCAAAACCTGAGCGGTCCCGCCACTGTAATTCCTCAAAGGAAGAGCCAGGAGACCTGCCTTTAAAGTTTGTTTCACTCGTATTCGCGGAAATAGGGGTGGCATTTTCTTTATTTGTTGGAAACTGTCATCCTCTCGTCCAATCGGGAGGATTTTTTATGGGCTATTTACCAGTTATGATGAACTTACAACGCCTTCCGGTGCTCATTGTGGGAGGCGGCGCGGTGGCAGCGCGCAAGGCCAAGAAATTCATCGCACAAGGCGCAAGGCTTACCATTATCAGTCCTACTCTTCATCCGACACTTTATCCTACGCTTACGGACGCCTCCTTACCGGGCTCTTTGCATTGGATTCCTCGTTCATATCACGCTGGCGATTTACAAGATATGCGTTTGGTTATCACTGCCACGAATTGTGCTGAAGTGAATCATGCGGTGATGTCCGACGCGCAGGCGTTGAATATTTTGGTGTCGGATGCCAGTCACGAAGACGAGAGTGACTTCATGATGATGGCAGACCATTGGCATTCGAATCATCTTGTCACGGCAGTTTCTACGACGGGCATATGGCCGGCTGCTGCCCGCGAGGTTCTACGTCATCATTCCCAATACCTAAGCCCTTGGTGGAACGACGTCATAGCGGTTATGAACAGCCTGTTGGCTGAGCTCGAAGCCGTTCCGGACCCTGCAAGACGGGCTAGCCTGCGTCGGGCACTGCGCTCTTCTTCTCCTTCAAAGTGGTTGGATCAGATCGATAAACAGGGGCCGGAAGGATTAAGGCCCTCTATGCATCAATGGCTCAGTCGTCTTGCTGGGGTTGAAGGAGGTCAAGGCGTATGGGGCGAGGAGTAGGGCGCGTTTTTCTCGTAGGCGCGGGACCTGGGGACCCACGGCTCCTGACCCTTAGAGCTAAGACGGTGTTAGCATCGGCTGACGTCGTGGTGTATGACCGCTTGATCCACCCCAATGTAATGGACCTGGCCCCTGGTCATGCGCGCCATATCTATGTGGGCAAAGAGCACGGCAAAGCCAGTGCGCGCCAAGACGACATTCATGCCATTCTTTTAGAACACGCCAAGACGGGGGCTGATGTTGTCCGGTTAAAGGGCGGAGATCCGTTGATTTTTGGTCGAGGGGGCGAAGAAGCCGAATTTCTTCGTGCCCACCAGATTGACTTTGAGATTGTGCCAGGGCTAAGTGCCTCATCTGCTGCCTTAACCTATGCCGGAATTCCTATGACCCACCGTCACAGAATTCAAGGGGCGACGATTGTGGCGGGCTATTCGGGCCATTTTCCTTATTCGTGGCAACCGCACCATACATGGATCATTATGATGGGGCTCGAAAAAGTCGATATGCTGGTGCAAGAAGCGCTCGCCCAGGGATTTCCGCCGCAATTGCCTGCTTGTGCCATTGAATGGGGCACATGGGGTCACCAACGTTTAGTGGCGAGCGAGTTGGCTCAATTGCCCAACCGGGTGGTTCAAGAAAGGATCTTTTCCCCAGGGGTATTGGTGTGGGGGGAAAACGCGTCGATGGCGCGAGAAATGGATTGGTTTGCCTCACGGGTTGATTACCAAAAGAGAATTTTGATTCTCACCCGCTATCCTTTGCCCTTTGATGAGCTGCTTGCGGCACGTGAAGATGGCGCCGAGGTGCTGAATTGGTCGATGTTCTGGAGCCCTCAAGCTGACCTCGAAGTCCTTAAAGACTTAACGCCCAGTACACAGGTGTGGCTGCCAGAGGTAGCGTTCGTGGATCCTCTGTTGCAGGGATGGACAGCTGCGGGCCGCGATGTGCGCGACTTGCCATCCTTACAGGGCCCAGATCCCGTCGTGAAGAGCTTGTTTCGCCATGGCGTGCATCATGTGCTCAGCGTGTCTGAGATAAGGCACGACTCCTCATTGGACCGGACATGGACGTTGCCGGACCAAGTGCGAGATGATGACCCGTTGTGGCGCTATCAGCTAGCGTTACCGTTCGAGGCGGTGGTTGTTGGACCTCGTACGGACGCGCACCCGGCTTGGCGGTCGCCGCTTATCGCCCAAACGTTTTATGGACCATGTCCTAGGTGGGGAATCGAAGGCCCGTGTCATTCTTTGCAGGCACTGCCTCATGAACCGTGGGCTTTAAGACTGCGCTCATTATGGATGGAAGGGGACGGGGCATGATTATTTATCTGACTACGGCTGAGACGGATTTGTTAAGTCTTTCTCAAGCGGTCGAAAAGTGGCGGGAGTTATCGTTGGAACCCGTAAATGCGGTTAACCTTTCGGTTGACTACGACGCCCAAGAGATTATTCAGAAAATCCAAAAACATGGACGTGTTGTGATGATGCGTCTTTTGGGAGGACGTAAAGCGGCTCCAGCCTTATTTGACGCTGTTGTAACCCTATGCCAAGACACCCAAATTCCTCTCATGGTTTGGCCTGGCGATCTAGAGCCCAGTGACGAATTGCTTCAGGCCAACACGGTAGATCCGGTTGTGTCACATCAAGCCATGCAATATGCGGCGATGGGTGGCGTGAGCAATTTCTTAGAGCTCCTCCGTTACGTTTCCGACCACTGGCTCGGGACGCATTATGGCTATCAACCGCCATTTGAGGAACCGTGGACGGGGATTTACTGGCCTGGCCGCGAAAGGTCTTTAACCCTGGAGGAATGGAGAGCATTACATGGCGGGGGTGATGATCTGCCGGTGATTGCCATCGTTTTTTATCGGGCCCATTGGCTCAGCGGCAATGTTGGGTTTGTGGACCACATGATTGAGCAGTTTCAGCGTGCGCATAGTGTGCCCTTACCTATTTTCACCCAGTCATTGAAGACAGGAGACGAGGTCACGCCACTGATTAAAGGCACGGCGGATGCGGTTGTTGTCACCATGAGTTTTTCGGCGGCCTCTTTGGAAAGCGCACCACAAGGGGTCTCAGGACGCGTGGCGGCCAAGGTTCCGACGCTCCTTGAGGAGTGGGATCTGCCCATATTTCAAGCCATGGTATCCCTTGGATCGCAAGAAGCGTGGCAGCGCAGTGCTTTAGGTTTAGCGCCGCTTGAAACGGCGATGAATGTGGCCATTCCGGAATTTGATGGGCGCATCATAACGGTCCCCATTAGTTTTCGCGAGGACGTGGAAGATAGGGCAGGGATTGTTCGGCGTTTATATGTTCCGCGGCCTGACCGTGTCGAGCGGCTAGCGGGAATCGTCAGCAAGTGGGCGAGACTGCGCAAAACGCCTGTCGCCGAGCGCCGTATCGCGATTGTGCTGACCAATTATCCCTCGAAAAACTCACGGATCGGCAATGCGGTGGGACTGGACACGCCGATGTCTTTGGTCAAGATTTTGGAGCAATTGGCTGTAGAGGGGTATGATGTTGGCCCTCTCGAGGCTTTACCGCGTGACGGGGACGATCTCATGCGGAGACTGATTGGGGCCGGAACGCATGATGAGGATTATGTGACGTGGGAGCAATTGCACCACATGCCAGGGCTTGACTCGCTTGCGTACACCGACCGGTTTGGCCGGCTTGGAGCCGTGGTCCAGTCTCAGGTTGAACGGCACTGGGGCTTGGCGCCTGGGTCTTCATGGGTAGACCAAGGACGGATGGTGGTTCCGGGCTTACGCTTGGGCAACATTTTTGTAGGCATTCAGCCACCGCGGGGGAACGGGGACGATGAGGTCGGTATTTATCATAGTCCCGAGTTGCCTCCATCGCACCATTATATGGCCTATTACCAATGGATTGCGGAAGGATTTAGGGCCGATGCGGTGATCCATTTAGGCAAGCATGGGACGCTGGAATGGCTTCCGGGAAAGGGGATTGGATTATCTCAAGATTGCTTTCCCGACATTGTTTTGGGCGACTTGCCCAATTTTTACCCCTTCATCGTGGATGATCCGGGAGAAGGAACACAAGCCAAGCGCCGTAGCCATGCCGTTATTGTTGATCACATGGTACCACCGGTGACCCAGGCCGGACTTTATGACGATTTGGTAAAAATGCAGCAATTGCTTGACCAATATTATCAAGCCGAAACGTTAGATCCGACGAAATTGCCGATGATTCAAAACGCGGTATGGGAATTAGCGGAAGCCATCCATCTCAACCATGATTTGAAGCAAATGGACCGTCCTGACGACTTTTCGCAATATCTCTTGGATATTGATGGCTATTTGTGTGAATTGGAAGCACGGCAAATCCGAGACGGACTGCATATTCTAGGGCAATCGCCAACCACGGCCAACAGTTGGGGAGAATTGCTCTATGCCATGACGCGATTGCCGCTGGCGGAGCAGGTGCCGTCAGCCCCGGCTGCGTTATGTGCGCAATGGGATTTGTCGTGGGAGGACCTTCAGGACCGCTTGGGCGAACCCTTTTGGGGTCATTTGCCAGCACCGTTAGAGCCGTGGATGCGACCAGGAACGCGGTATACCAAGGGAGACGTAAAAAACGCGTGCGAACAGTTTTTAAAAGAGGTCTTAGGACATTTTGCCATGACCAGGGAACGTCCGCGGGATTTGCCCCGTTTGGGACCGGTTTTGGATCATCTAAAGATGCATGTCCTACCGCACTTACAAGATCTCACCACCGAAATCGCGGCATTGAGCCATGGATTAGAGGGTGGCTACGTGCCGCCAGGACCTAGTGGTGCTCCGACTCGCGGGATGACGGACGTATTGCCGACGGGGAGAAATTTTTATTCCGTGGATCCACGCGGGCTTCCGTCTGTACCCGCATGGCATGTGGGAAAACGGTTGGCGAACGAATTAATTGAGAAATATGTGGCAGAGCACCATGAAATGCCGGTTTCAGTGGCCATTGTGGTATGGGGAACGGCTGCCATGCGTACGGGCGGAGATGATATCGCCGAAATCTTGGCCTTGCTGGGCGTGAAACCGCTTTGGGAAGAAGCCAATGGACGGGTTAAAGGATTGGAACTGATTGGGCTCCAGGAGTTGGGGAGACCGCGGGTCGATGTCACGGTGCGGATTAGTGGATTTTTTCGGGATGCCTTTCGCAATGTGATCGATATCATTCATGAAGCGGTTGAGATGGTAGCCCAGGCCCCGGAGCCTTTGCCCATGAATCCGGTACGCGCACATTGGTTGGCAGAACGCGCCGCGAGGGAGGCGTGTGGTGACAATGCGGAAGAGGCGGCCAAAACGTCCTTATTTCGGGTGTTCGGCAGTCAGCCTGGCAGTTACGGCTCCGGCATTCTGCCTTTGCTGCACACGGGCCAATGGCAAAATCCCGACGACCTTGCGCGCGTGTACTTAGCGTGGTCGAGTTATGCCTATACAGCAACAGACTATGGCATCCCCGCACCAGAGGCTTTTCGTACACGCATGGCATCCGTGCAAATTGCCACCAAAAATCAAGACAACCGGGAACACGACATTTTTGATAGTGATGACTATCTTCAAGATCATGGCGGAATGGCCGCGACCATCCGCTCGCTGACAGGGGCGATGCCGGATTTATACTTCGGAGATTCCTCTGACCCTGGCCGGGTGGGCATGCGCAGTTTTCAAGATGAAGCCTACCGGGTGTTCCGCAGCCGCGTGGTCAATCCTCGGTGGATTGAAGCTGCGATGCGCCATCACTATAAGGGAGCTTTAGAAATGGCCAACACGATGGACTTTCTTTTTGGCTATGACGCGACGGCAGACTTGTTAGACGACTGGATGTATGAGCAAGTTGCGCAGTCTTATGTCTTAGATCCCACGGTGCAGCAGTTTATGAAGCAATCGAACCCTTGGGCCTTAAAAGACATCACCGAGCGCTTGCTGGAAGCCAATGACCGGGGCATGTGGGAGAACCCCAGCCCTACGACCTTAGAGCAATTGCAAGGGGTCATGTTGGATGTTGACAATACCATTGAGGAATGGGGCGATGATACGCATTGAATACGGTGCCAATTTTTCCCCTCGCTGCAATTGTGGGCCAAGACACCCTCAAATTAGCCCTGAGCTTAAATGCCATAGCGCCGGCAATAGGGGGAGTATTGATTCAAGGAGAGCGCGGCAATGCCAAGTCGACCACGGTTCGGGCTTTTTCTGATATATTGCCGCGGATTGCTGTTCGTGCCCATTGTCCGTATCACTGCGACCCGGCCAGTCCGTTCTCGTTTTGTTCGGTATGCCAGGAGGTACCCACGGGCGACGATCTGACAGGTGTGCGGGCCCCCATAATTGATCTGCCCATAGGCGCGACGGAAGATCGCGTGTTGGGTCATTTAGACTTGGAGCATGTCTTGCAAAATGCGCACCAAAAGTTTGTACCAGGACTTCTCGCCCGAGCACACCGCGGCATCTTATATGTAGATGAAGTCAACTTGCTTGATGACCAATTAATCGATCTCTTATTAGACGCAGCGGCTTCAGGGATGGTGCATGTTGAACGAGACGGATTTTCACTGACGTATCCTGCACGGTTTATCTTGGTCGGTACGATGAATCCCGAAGAAGGTGAGTTAAGACCGCAGCTGTTAGATCGTTTTGGCTTATCGGTCGACATTACCACGCCACAGCAGGTAGAGGAACGCATGGAGATTGCGGAGAGACGGTTGGATTTTCATCGAAATCCCCAGGCATTTCTGGAAAAATGGACGGAGCAAACGCATTGGTGGGAAACTCGTATTGCCGAAGCATCCCAGCGGCTTACGGACATCAATCTCGGCCGCGATATCCTTCGCTATATCACCCAAAAAGCTTTGGATGCGCATGTGGAAGGCGTGCGTGCTGATTTGGTAATGGCCCAAGCGGCACAGGCTTATACCGCGTGGAGAGGAGGGACGACCGTCACGGAAGAGGATGTGGAAGCCATCAGTGAACTTGTGTTGGCACACCGCAGGCGACCTGCACCGCCCGGGGCCCCGCGCCCTCATCCGCCTCAAGATACGCCGCCACAAGGAGGCGCTACGCCTACTGGGCCTACGGGATTTCAGTCGCTAGGGGCCGGACCTAGTCAAAATCCTCCTCCAGAGCGTGTTGTCCGCTCCCAAAACTTTACCGGTGAGATGTCGATTTTACAGGGCGCATGGCCCAAGACAGAGCGCCGTAGCGTCACCGATAGGCTTCAGGACAAACCACGCCGTTTGGGACAGCCCTATGGGCGTCTGGGATTAGGCGCCAGGCGCCAATGGCCCCAGACGACAAAATCCGCCTTGTGGGTCCACTGGCCGCTGACGATTACCCAGGCACTGCGGCGTGGAGTTCAGCCATTTAAGGTCTTAGGCCTCGATTTATCTTTCCGGGCCGCGAAAAGACGCAGTACCGTCGTGTTTGTTTTTGTTTTGGATACGAGTGCGTCTATGGCCAGTATCAAACGTTTGGGACGGGTCAAAGGGGCAGTGGCGCAAGCAGCACAAACCATCTATCTAACGCGGTCGCGTTTTGCTGTGCTGGCTTTTGGGCGGGGGCAGGCGACGGTGTTGCTCACTCCCACGCATAAAAAAACGCGGCTCCAGCGCGTGTTAGACGAGCTTCCGGCAGGGGGCAACACGCCTTTGTGGGATGGCCTGAGCGAAACCGCTGAACACTTGCGGCGTTGGCGGGAAAAGCATGCGTGGGTTTATCACGTGGTACTTATTACTGATGGCAAAGTGGCAGGGTTGTCAGATACTCCAAGAACATTAGCCTCTGCGGCGCGTTGCCGACACGCGCTTAGGCAATCTCCGGTAGTGCTGCATGTCATTGATGCGGAAATTGGGCGAACGACGACGCCCTGGGCTAAAGTGGTGGCCCAAGCTTTGCAAGCGTCTTACCGAACCTTAGAAGATTGGGCCGTGAGGAGACCATCATGAGAGCCACAGACATCTATCGTGCGAGCTTTGCCTTGATTCGGCAGCAGTTGTCCGATTTTCCAGGTACGCTTAGAGAACGCGATGTCGTGGAACGAATAATTCATGCGACGGCTGATTGGGATTTTGCCCACGTCATGCGGTTTCATCCTGAGGCGGTTGACCAGGCCCTGAAGACACTTTTAGGACAGGGGAGCGTTATTGTCGATGTGCGGATGGCGTTAGCCGGAATGGATCACATGCGGATGGCGAAGTTAGGCGTGCAGACGGCTTGTTATATTGATGACGTGGAGGTCACCAAGGAGGCTGCCCGCACGTCGGTAACCCGAGCAGCACTCGGTATTCGTAAGGCGGTGCATGATAACCGGGGGGATGCTCCCATTGTCGTGGTAGCCAATGCCCCTACCGCGCTATTTGAAGCCTTGGAATGGGTGAATCAGGGGTGGCGCCCCGCTGTCATTATTGGTGTTCCCGTGGGATTTATTATGGCACAAGAGTCTAAAGAGGCATTGATTGACAACGGACGGGTTCCTTATATAGCAAATCCGACACCCAAGGGGGGGAGTCCAGTGGCTGCAGCGATTATGAATGCGTTGTTGCGCATGGCCACCGGGGAGAGCCCATGGTAGCGGCAGGAATTTATGTTATTGGGGTGCCACCTGAAGGATTGAAAGCCGTTGAGCAATCATGGCGTCGAGTCATTCAAAGCGCCGACTGGGTCTACGGGGGTCGACGTCTTTTGAATATGTTGCCGTCTGGTTCCCAGACGCTAGAAATCAGCTCTCCTTTGACCCCTGTTCTTGACCATCTCAGGGTGCATGAAGGAACCTTGCGAGTGGTGTTAGCCACGGGCGATCCAAATTTCTTTGGGGTGGCTGAGGCCATTTATCGGAACATACCGGCATCTTTGGTGACCGTGGTTCCTGCTTTGTCTTCTATGCAAGCTGCATTTGCGCGATTAAAAATGTCATGGCATGATGCCTATTTTGGCAGCGTCCATGGACGGCCGCTCGAACAGGCCATTTCGTGGGTTGCCCGTTATAACAAGGTGGTCATTCTGACAGATCCTCATCACAATACGGCGGCCTTAGCCAAGGATTTGACGGCGCGGGGATTCGGAGAGGTGACGCTTTATGTGTGTGCGAATTTAGGGATGGATTCGGAGAAGGTCTTTTCGGGAACGGCGATGGCGCTGCAAGGTGCGGATGATGACGGGTTTTCCGTCGTTGTGGTTTGCAATCCTCATGGCGGTCAAGCCGTTTACGGCATGGATGATGACAGGTTATTGCGGCCGGAAGAACAGCCAGGCATGATGACGAAAAAGGCCGTGCGCGCTGTTAGTATTGCGCAGTTAGGGCTTAGCCCGCGCAGCATCTTATGGGATATTGGAGCGGGCACCGGGGCTGTCTCGATTGACGCATCGCGCGTTATCGGACCACAAGGTGCGGTCTATGCGGTGGAAGCGAATCCTCAAGACTACGAGATCTTATGCCAGAATATCCAAACGCATCAAGCGCCAGTTTATCCCATTTTGGGGAGAGCCCCACAGGGACTTGAAAGTTTGCCCGATCCCGATGCCGTATTTATTGGGGGATCTGGTGGGCAATTAGCGGAGATTATTGATAGCGCGGGGGAGCGGCTACATGTGGGCGGTCGAATGGTTTTGACCCTTGTACGGTTCGACCACTTAACACAGCTGTCCCATCTTTTTCCGCGTCATTTTCATTGGACCGTTCAGTGGTTGAGTTCGGCGTTAATGAATCCCGAGCGACAAGTTCCACGATTTGTGCCAGAGAATCCGGTATTTGTGGTCACGGCGGAAAAAGGGGTGAAACAATGAGCGTTAAAGGCCGTCTCTATGCTATTGGAGCAGGGCCTGGTCACGTTGAATGGTTGACGTTGCATGCTGATCGTATTTTAAAGCAGGTGGAAGTGATTGCTGTACCCCAAGGTCAAGGGAGAAAAGGACGGGCTGAACAGATTATTGCGAGCTATATTACCCCGGCTAAAGTTTTGCTGCAACTGCACTTTCCTATGATTACCAGCACCGAGCTGTTAACGAAAGCGTGGGACGAAGCGGCCTTGCAAGTGGCATCTTTCTTGACCCAAGGGCAAGACGTTGCCTTTGTCACGGAGGGCGATCCATCGTTGTTCTCTACGTTTTATTATTTACTGCAAGCGCTACGCGTGATGATCCCAGATGTGGCATTAGAAATTATTCCCGGCATTTCATCAATATTTGGTGCCTCAGCCATCCTTGCCACCCCCTTAGTCATGGGCGCTGAATCGTTGGCGGTCGTGCCGGCATCATCCAATTTGGCGGCCGTGGCGCAGGCTCTTCAGCATTTTGATACCGTGGTCATTCTCAAGATTGCGCGGGTTTTTGAGCAGGTGCTGGCGATGCTTGACCAAAAGGGGTTGGTGGAGCGCACTGTTTATGTGGAAAATGTCGGATATTCTCATGCACGGGTCGTGATGGATGTGCACCAACTAGACCCTCACACGGTGCCTTATATGTCGTTGTTCATTGTGCGCTCTGGGCGTCAGGATGCAAGGGAAAGCACGCGAGAGTCGGTCGGACTGTGACAGCGGTTTTATCGAGTTGGGGATTTTCATTAGGAAGCCGAAGGAGGCAGGCGGAATTGGCGACGTTACCAACAAAATTCCGAGCACGGATATGAAAGAAATTCGTCCTGGAACGGTTTACATTATCGGAGCCGGGCCGGGGGATCCGGAGTTGCTCACCATCCGCGGGCAACATATTCTCGAACACGCGGATCTGGTGGTCTATGCGGATTCGTTGGTCAATCCAGAGCTGTTGGCCTATTGCCAGTCCGGCGCTGAAGTCGTGACGAGCAGTGATAGGGATTTGCAAGACATTGTGGGGGTGATGACAAAAGGGGCGCAGAGCGGAAAAGTGGTGGCCCGGCTGCATTCGGGGGATCCAGCCATATATGGGGCTATGGCAGAACAAATCCAGGCATTGCGCGCTCAGGAAGTGCCTTTTGAAATTGTTCCAGGGGTCAGTGCGGTCTTTGCTGCAGCAGCGGTCATAGAACGGGAACTGACGGTTCCTGGAGAAAGTCAGACAGTGATTTTGACCCGGGTGCAAGGGCGCGCTTCCCAGGTTCCTGCGTCAGCGTCTTTAGAAAGCTTGGCGCGTCATCAAGCGACCGTGGCGATTTTTCTCAGTGCGGCATTAGGCCACAAAGTCTCCCGCGAACTGCAAGCGGCAGGCCATAGCCCAGACGCTCTGGTCTGTATTGTGTACCGTGCGACATGGCAAGATCAGCAGATAGTTTGGAGTACGGTCGCCAGATTGGCGGAGGATTTGCGCACGGCCGGCATTCATCGCCAGGCGTTGATTTTGGTAGGTCCGGCGATCACCCATGACGGCTTACAACGTTCACGGCTGTATGATGAGGCCTTTGGCCATTTATTTCGACGGCCCAAGGGGCCTAAGCCATGAGCTCTGCTCCTTGGGCGGCGGTAGCGGTGACCCGGCGGGGCCGTAACACATTGGATGCACTGCGTGAGCAAGGTGTGGCGTTTGATGCATGGGTTCCGACCCGCCTGGCCGACGGGACTCGCTATCACGGGTACGGGGGATCTTTGTCCGCGCTCGTGAGCGAGAAATTCTTTGATTACCGGGCTTGGATTTTCCTTTTGCCCGTCAGTGCTGTGGTCCGCATTATCGCGCCACTGTTGGTGAGCAAATACACGGATCCGTGCGTTGTCGCGATCGACGAGCGTCCACAATATGCGGTCTGTTTGTTATCTTGCCACGAGGGTGCAGGCAATGATGTCACAAGGCGCGTTGCGGCTCTATTAGGCGTGCATGCTGTGGTGACGACCGGGTCTGAGGTGTTAAATCGCTTCTCTTTAGACCTATGGGAACGGGAGCTAAGATGGGTTCGGGGGCCCTCGCGCGATATGACGACGCTATCTCGTCTTATTGTCGAAGGAGAGGCCGTTGGTGTTGTGCAAGAAAGCGGCCCCGTGTTATGGCCGCATCGCATGGATTTCATGCCGTGGATTTATCCCAATTGGGATCGTGTTCCCGCCCAAAACCTTAAGACCCTGCGGGGGTGGCTCTGGATTACCCACCGTTCAGGGCCGTTACCTCATCATCCCGGCGTGATTTTCTACCCTCCCGTGTTGGCTGTTGGAATTGGGGTGAGCCGCGGTACAAAGGCCACGCAGATTGCCGATGTGGTGGACCGCGTGTTCAGTGAGAATCAGTTAGCTCTGGAGAGTGTGGCGAAGGTGGCGACCATTGATATCAAAAAGGATGAAGAAGGTTTGACGGAGTTTGCGGCTCAAAGAGGATGGCCTATTGAATATTTTAGCGCTCCCACCTTAAATGACACGCCTGGTGTGTTTTCTCCTTCGCATGTGGCGGTTCGTCGCGTGACGGGCGCTGTGGCGGTAGCGGAGCCCGCCGCCCTTCGGGCGGCAAAGCTTGGCACATTGTTGGTGCCTAAAGTGAAGACGGACCGGGTTACTGTAGCGGTGGCGTTACAAACCACGTGGTAAGCCAGACATTTAGGAGGGGTTTCCAACGGAAAAATCAGCGGTGTTATTAATTGGACATGGGAGTCAAGATGCAGAAGGTTCTCAGCAATTTGATGAAATGGCCCGCCAAGTGGCCCAACGTTTGCAACAATCTCATTCGATTCCGGTGCACCGGGCGTTTTTAGAATTTGCCGAGCCAGCTATCGGCCCCTATATCGACGTTTTAGTTGCTGAGGGGACAATGCAAATTACCGCGGTACCGGTCATGTTGTTGGATGCGGGACACTGTATGGAGGATATTCCGCATGTCTTGCATGCATCGTTACACCGTCATAACGGACTTCAGATTCACTATGGCAATCACTTGGGCTTTCATCCCGCGTTGCAAGACGTGTTGTTAAGGCGCCTAGCTCCATATCCGCCTACCCCACAGACCGGCATTTTATTCGTGGGCCGGGGTAGCTCTGATCCCGTGGCGAATGCCCATTTTTATCAGCTTTCACGTATGTTGTGGGAGCGGACACAGTATGAGTGGATTGAAAATGCTTTTATTGGCATTACCTTTCCAAGAATGGCCGAGGGGTTAGAGCGTTTATACCGTTTGGGAATGCGCCGTGTGGTGGTGGTTCCGTATTTTTTGTTTACGGGAACGCTCTTCAAGAAAATCAAGGCGATTGCCCAGCAATTTGCAGCGGACCACCATGGGGTGGAAGTGGCCGTGACAGACTACTTTGGCCTCGAGAACGATGTCATTGAGGTGGTGGTTCAGAGGGTGACGGAAGCATTAGACCATGTCTCCACCGCTTCTGATACGGACTGGATGAGACCTTTGGCCCAACACCGGTATCCATTGTCTCACCATCATGGACCAGGCCATTCTCATGATCATGGGCATGACCATGGGTAACGGGCAGTGCTCGCAAGGGCGCATCTACATTGTGGGCATTGGGCCTGGTGATGTGAATTTGTTGTCAATGCAAGCGCGGCAGGCATTAGAACACGCCCAGGTGATTATTGGCTATCAAGGCTATATGCGCTTGATTGAGGCCATTTTGCATCCCCAACGGCAAGTGATTGTAACAAAAAATTTGTCCGAGGAAATTGAACGGGCTCAGCTAGCCATGGAGTATGCGTGCCAGGGGCAACATGTGGCGGTCATTTCGAGTGGGGATGCGGGCATTTATGGCATGGCGAGTGTGGTATTTGAATGGGCGGCCCGTCAGCATGAGAGTCCAGAAATTGTTGTGCTCCCGGGCATCTCAGCCTTACAAGCCGCGGCCGCACGCTGTGGTGCCCCGCTGTCCCATGATTTTGCGGCGATTAGTTTAAGTGACTTGTTGACTCCGTGGCCACTGATTGAGAAACGTCTTCAAGCGGCCATCCGGGCAGACTTTGTCTTAGCCCTTTATAATCCCCGCAGTCAGAGGCGACAAAAGCAGTGGGAACGAGCGCAGGCCATCATCCGTACGCATTGCTCTCCTAGAACACCAGTAGGCATTGTTCGCAATGCCTTTCGTGACGGCGAATCGGTGGTCATCACCGATGTGGCACATTTGGAACCGGATGCGGTCGATATGTTCACGATTGTCTTGGTCGGGAATTCCCAAAGTTTTGTTTGGAATTCCCGCATGATTACCCCGCGCGGCTATTACCCGCCGTCTGATCGTGGACCACGCGTGTTAGTCCTGGGGGGCACCCGTGAGGCTAAGATCATGGCGGAACGTCTGGGACGACGGGGCGCGCGCGTCACGTTATCTTACCGGTTACCGCCTCCTCCGGGTCCATACGGGGAGGGCGTTATGGTCCGCTGGGGAGCATGGGACGACGTGGGCTTAGCACAGTTTTTACGCGATGAAGGCATTGCATGGATTGTTGATATGACCCACCCCGATGCCCAGATTATCCAGAAGGTGGCTCGCTGGGCAGCTCGTGAGCAGCAGGTGCCCTATCTGCGCTGGGAAAGACCGCGAGGTCTTGAACAGGAGGCTTTGGTCCGACGCGTAGATAGCCATCAGCAAGCGGCAGCGGCCTTGCGGCAATATCAGGGGAATGTCTTGCTGCTGACAGGCATTAAATCTTTAGCCATATATACGGAAGCTTTAGCGGATAATCCCGAGATTACCGTAATGGTCCGGCTTTTACCGCGATCTGAAACGCTTTTGCAAGCCGAACAGTTGGGGCTAGGACCCCATCAAATGGTGGCGATGGTGGGCCCATATTCGGCAGCGTTAAATGGGGCCATATATGACCGCTACAACATTCGCGCTGTCGTTGTGAAAGATTCGAGTGATGATTTAGCGAGCAAAGTCGAACCTGCGTTAGAACGTGGGATTGCCGTGATTATGGTTCAATCTAGCTCAGACGGGGTTGATGAGGGTCTAAGCTTTGACGCCATTGAATGCCAGATTTTTGAAACGTCTGGCGCGGTGATATGCTAGAGGTATGGACGGACTGCGCTTAGAAAATATGTTTGAAGACGTGGAAGTGGACGGCCAGTTGCGCCGTCTTCGGCAGGGCTTCACTACCGGGACTTGCGCTCAAGCGGCAACAAAGGCCGCGCTGATGGCTTTGATGGGCCATGATCCTGGAGCGGAAGTGTCAGTGATATTGCCGACAAAACAGCTTGCGTATCTGACAATCCATGGGGTTCATAAAATGGGCGATGGGGTTGTATGCCGCATTATCAAAAATGGCGGAGATGATCCCGACGCAACGCACGGGGCAGAAATTTGGGCCCACGTCAGTTGGCGCGATGACCGTGACATTATCGTGGATGGCGGTCATGGCGTCGGACGTGTGACCAAACCAGGATTGGGATTGCCCCTTGGTGCGGCCGCTATTAACCGGATTCCACGCAAGATGATTTTGCAAGAAGTGCTGGCTGGGCTAAGTGCCAGACCACGGGGCGTAAATATTGTCATAAGCGTCCCTCAAGGACAAGACATTGCTCTAAGGACATGCAATCCACGGTTAGGCATTGTCGGAGGCATTTCAATTTTGGGGACGACAGGAATTGTTCGTCCGTATTCTTTGTCATCATGGAAGGCATCAGTCGTTCTGGCAGTAAAAGTGGCGGCAGAGAGTAGCGACCATGTCGTGTTGGTCACCGGAAGCCGGAGTCGAGATTTTGCCGAACAACAATTTTCTTATGCGCCGATTGTCGAAATTGGGAGATTCTTAGGACCGGCTTTGCATGCTGCAGCCATTCGTCCCCAAATTCGGCGTGTCTCGCTGGTGGGCATGATGGGCAAGCTGGCCAAGGTGGCGCAAGGAGCGCTGGATCTTCACGCCTATGAGTCTCCCCTTATTTTAGAGAGCTTACGGGATATAGCCGTGCGCGCAGGCGCTCATTTGGATCTGCTCAACGCACTGGGGGACGATTCGACAGCTCAACGCGTGGCTGAGGTTGTGGGCACGCGGTATCCAGATTTTTATCGTTTGGTTGCGCAGCGTGTTAAAGCCACTGTGCAGGCAAAATTGCCTTCAACGGTGGCCGTGGATGTGTGGCTGATCAGTGCAACCGGCCAAGTGTTGGCAATGGTTTGCCCCTAAATCGCAAGACCAAGACCCTAAAACATCTCGTTGAATCCCCTTGAAATGACGCTTTGGCGCTCTCGAGTATCCTTTTTTATCCAATCCCATAAAATGGTTTTAACATGAGAGCTTCATCCTGGGCTTCTTGACCTGTGAAATTACGACATAATTTGTCGAATCATAAAAGAGGACTCTTGTGATATGCGGCGAAGATTGTAGTAATGGATTGGGTTGCGGTTCCAAGGAGGGGACACGTTATGAACTCAAAAGATGCTGCCCAGCAGGCGCTGGTCGCGGCTCTTCGGCGTGGTGATATTCGCGCCGTCTTTCAGCCCATATGGACAATACAAGGGCAGTGTGTAGGTTTTGAGGCCTTATCGCGCTTCGCCAATGGTTGTCCTCCGGACAGAGTGTGGGATTACGCTGAACGCGTCCATCAGGTGATGCGTCTTGATCGGATAGCGATTCAACAAGCCGTACGTTCTGCATACGGATTGATGGGGAAATTGTTTCTGAACATTCGCGCGGTCCATTTGACAGCCGCTTCAACCCTTCCTTTTTTAGGCTCCCCCAATCGCATTATCTGGGAAATCACGGAAAGCCAAGTCGCAGATCAAGATGGGGCATCAGGCAGCCTCTGGCTCCGGCAACAGGGTTATGCTTTGGCCTTGGATGATGCGGGCTCTGGGTGTTCAACGCCTCATCGCTTAGACTGGTTGCGTCCCCAAATCGTAAAAATTGATTCGAACGTGGTGCAAGAATGGGCTCAAGGATCGCCCGAAGGGCTGCGTCGCTGGATTGCAGCTGCGCGGGCTATTCACGCGGTGGTTGTGGCTGAAGGCGTGGAAGAACGCGCGTGGCTTGAAGGCTTGGCGCGTGAAGGAATTGAGGCCGTGCAAGGATATGCTTTGGGTCGCCCTGCATCGGCCCCTTATTGGCGTGCGCATACGTCGTACGACCAGGGCCAGGTGGGCCTTTCATGATGAATCACAAGAAGCGAGATTCCCCAATCAATGTGGGGACCGGCCGACACGATGGAGGGTCTCAAACGAAGCCGACCGGCGTTTTAGAGATTTCATCTCATATTGACAAAGGCGGTGGAGCGAAGATGCCCGTGGAGAGTCGAGATACAACGTCACAGGATAACGCCGTACGAACGGATCGCAACAGCTGGTGGAGTTGGCTATGGGAGCGCTACTTACAATGGCCATTATCCAAAAAATTTGCGTGGCAACTTGGCGGAGCTATGGTCATGATTGCCATCATTGAGATAACCAGCGTCACGCTTTTGCTGCTTGCCCACGTAAGAACACTCAATGGGATCGTCGGGCTGATTTTGGCTTTAGGTCTGATTGCGGAACTCAGCGGCATCGTAGCGTTATGGGCTAATGCGCGTTATGTCAGCGCACCGATTGCGATACAAATTGCCAGTATTCAGCGGGTCGTGTCTGGCGATTTGGAAACGGATCGGGAAGCGCCTTTGGGATATGATGAAGTGCGTAGTCTCTATGAAGCCGGTGAGACATTGGTTGAACGGCTGCGCGCGGTATTATATCGGGTCCTATATACGGGTGCTGCTTTGATGAGGCAAACCGCTGCATCATCGGAGAGTGTTCGGCGCGTCAAAACGACCACGGGGCGCATTAGGCAACTCGTAACCGAGATGCGCCAAACGTCGTTAGACGACGGAGAATCCTTACGGATGGTCTCGAGCTCATTAGAAGAGTTAACGGTGGTCGCGGATCAGGTGGCGCAGGCGGCTGAGAGTCAGGCGCGCGAAGCCCAGACAGCGAATTTGGAGATGGCGCAATTGGCTTTGGCCGTGCAAGGTGCGGCACAAGCCCAAGTTAAAGGACAAGCTTTGGTAGCCGAATCGCAAGCGCGAATTGAGGGTGCGGTGCACTCTGTCAACCAAGCGTTAGATCAAATCGAGGCATTGCCGGATGCGATTGCGCGCAGCAATAAGGAAAACCAGGCGCTGGCGCAGCGTGTGCGGGAACTATCGCCGGTCGTGACGACAATTCAAGAAATCGCGCAGCAGACGCAGATGTTGGCGTTAAATGCGGCGATTGAGGCAGCTCGGGCAGGGGAAGCCGGCCGAGGATTTGCGGTCGTAGCAGAGTCGGTGAGGTCTTTGGCTGAGCAAAGTCTAGAGGCTGCTCATCAGACCGCAGCCACCTTGACCGCCGTGAGTGAGGCGATTGAACAAGGGGCCCGACAAAGTGCAGGAATCGCCGACCGGGCGCTACAAGGGCAAAAAGTCCTCACAAGTGTGCGCCAAGAAATCATGGCTATCCCCGAAGCTCTACACGACCTAACGGCGGCGTTGGCTGCGGTGGGTCAAGACGTCCAGCAAGCCACATCGCTGGCGGACCGGGTGGCTCAAAAAGTGACAAGTGAGGCAGCCGCAGCAGAGCAATATGCCGCGGCTGTTGAAGAAATGACCGCGACGATTCAAGGTTTGCGAGAGACAGCACAAGACTTGACCAAGACAGCACAAAGTAATTTGCAACGCACGGAATCTGTTCCCCATGAATTGCTCACGATTGCGCAAGAAATGGATATCAGTGTGGGGACTGTCGTGGCAATGAATGATACTGTCCAAGATCTGCAAAATGTTCTGTCCGGGTGGCGTCTGGTCGGCACGCGAAAGCCGGTCCAATCCTACGTGTCAGCAATGCGCGCATGGCTTGGGGACGAAGCGGGGCGTATGCGTGACTCGTTGCAAAAGCAGGTGCATCCGGAGGATTTGACGTTTGATTATCGGCCGGTTTCACCGAGCGAGTTGCGCCATTTATTTGATCCGGGGCCGGTGACGCAGTTTTCACCCCCTAAATATAGCTGTGGATGGGACCATGCGGTGGATGTCATGTTGGCGCAATGGATGGAAACCCTGACACAACGGGTGCAACAGCAATATCCTGGGGTCTTGCGTGTCACGTTTGTAGATGTCAACGGGTTTGTCATCGCAGAGCCCCGTGCGTTTGCCGCAGCGTTGACGGGCGATCCTCAAAAGGATCAGAAAAACTTAGTCAAACAGTGGTTGTATGATTCACCAGGATTAATGAGTTTAGTCCGTCATGCGGGCTTAATCGATGACCTGTTGGATCAACGCCGACTAACGGCTCAAGACATTCGGTCTCAGATGTTGCCGCCCGATTCGCATCCGTTTGATGTGTTGACGTATCGCCGGGTTACGGGCGATTTAATGTTAGACATTGCTGTACCTGTTTACCTTCATAACCTGTATGTGGGTGCGCTTGTTGGAGGAGGACCCACCGCGTCATTGTTTTAAACGGGCCGCATAGGGTCGACAGCGAATCGCCGTCAATGAGAACGAGAAGAGATAGGGGAGGTTATTTGAAGATGGAATCACCTATAAATTCTGAACGTCTGATGTCATTAAATGCACCGCTTGATGTCATTTGCCAACTTCTTCCCGGTTTGCACATGTCGTATATGGATGACACGCAGTTAATCGTGGTTGATCATGCGATGCGAATCTTAGCGGTTGTTCCCGGCAAGCAAATCGATTTGGGTTTAAAGATTGGGGAGGTGGCGCCTAGTGGAACGGTGAGTGAACGAGCCTTAAAGGCGGGACGGGTTCTCAAAGACGAGCGTGATGCGAGCGCGTTTGGGGTCCCCTATCAGTCGGTGGCGATCCCCATTATGCAAGATAATGAGGCGGTTGGGGTACTGGCGGTCGTCACCTCCACGCAAGCGCGCCAAGCCATGCAATTAGCTGAACAAGATTTATGGCAGCACGCCGAACATTTAGCTGCGACGGCGGAAGAAACGCATGCGGCGGTTACACATTTGAAGGAAACATTTGACATGTTGGCGCGCCAAGCCTCGGTGATCCAAGACGGGATGGCCTCCACGGAACAATTTACGGATGCGGGAAGCCAAACCATTCAGTCGCTAACCGTCCACACGGAAACCTTGGGGAGCACGATGAAGGGGGTGGGCAGTGCGCGCGAAGCTTTGGAAGGACAAGTGACGACAATTTCGCAATCGACCTCTTTGATTCAGGATATTGCGCGTCAAACCAATTTATTGGCGTTGAACGCAGCCATTGAAGCGGCCAGGGCGGGCGATGCGGGCCGAGGATTTGCGGTTGTGGCCGAGGAAGTGAAAAAGTTGTCAGAAGGGTCGCGTGATGCCACGCGTCACATTGAAGAGACGATTGCAGGCATTGGATCCCGCCTTGTTGAACTAAGCCAAGCTGTCGCTGCGGCGCAGACGGCTCAAGCCGCCGAACACGAGATGAGCCAAAAGGTTTCCGCAAATTTCTTAGATATTGGTGCGGCAGTACGTGAGACAGCGCAGGCATTGCATGCGATCCATGACCAGATTCAGGCCGCAACGAGTGCCATTGAACAACTCACGGCGGCTGCGGCATTGACAGCTGAGCAAGCAACGCAAGTATCAGGATTGGCCACGCGACTTCGTACGCAAGGGCAATAAATTCATGACGAAAAATTCCAGAGGAGGCGTTAGAGAGTGGAGGAGCAATTGTTGACCGTACGGGTGGGATCGTATTTGTTTGGGGCACCCGTCACAGCTGTGACAGAAATTCTTTCGAACCTTTCTGTCACCCACATCCCCCAGACTCCGGAGCTTATAGCAGGAGTCGCGGTGGTCAGAGGACAACCCTTAGAGGTGTGGACCTTAGGAGCGCCTTTGGGCTTGCCGCCAAAAGACGTGGGTTTGGCTTTACGTTGGGAATCCTCTCGGGGGGTATCGTTGGTAGCGGTTGATATGGTCGAGAGTTTATGGACCCCTGGGCCCCCTTTGTCCCGCGATTTGTGGGAAAACTTGATTCCTCAAGCAGCCGCTCCGTGGGTGGTTGGGGCATACCGGATGGAGTCGGAGTGGCTCTGGGCGTTTGCTCCGGATTTGCCTGATCGCTTGCAAGCATCGGTTTTGGGGTCGGGCCGAGTCGCCACGGGCTAAGGGATTGACCAAAGAGGGAACTATTTGAAAGAGGAGGCGGGCAATCATGCGGTTTTCAGAGATTCAGTGGGATTCTCCTGAAGAACGGGACTTATTTATGCAAGAAGCAACAGAATTGTTGGCATCGTTGGAAGAGGGGGCTTTGATGGCTTCACCGCCTCTTGATGCATTGTTTCGCGCGGCGCATACCCTGAAAGGGTCTGGAGGCATGGTCGGGCTTACCGATTGGGTAACCGCAGCGCATGACCTTGAGGACGCGTTAGACAAGGTTCGTCAAGGCGCTCGACAGTTTGATGAAGATCTGCAGAAAGAAACCTTGCATACTGTGGATGTGTTGCGGGCGGAATTGGCGGGCGCTGCACCGATGTCCTCCGGTGACGAGACGGTGGTTTGGGAACTGACATGGGACAAGAATGCGCCCATGCTGGGAGTCAGAGCGTACCAGGCTTGGCAATCCGTGTCAGCTGCTTTTCCTGGCACCCAAAGTGATCCGCCGGAAGCGGAGCTCTCTGGGTGGACCGGCACCACAAGTCGGCTGCGGGTGCCAAAATCTGCTGAGGCGAGCAAAGTCAGGGCATTACTTGCCGAGATCGACAATTTAGTCAGTGTGGACGTCGTGCGGGGACCTGAGGGGTCGGGCGAAGATGCCAAAGCGATTCCGGCCGTCAGCACGTCTGCCCCAGTGACCGGGTCGGCGCCTCGTGAAGGGACAATACGCATTGGTGCCGCGTCGTTGGAACGGATTTTAGAAGGTTTGGGCGAGCTGTTATTAGATCAAGGCCAACTCGAGCACCATTTTGGCGGCAGCGCTGATCAAGCGACGCGCAGTGTTTTAGACCATATGCGCCGCCGTGCCTTGGATTTACAAGACCTCACCTTGCGTGCGCGCATGTTGCCTTTGGATACATTGTTTCGGCAGTATCCTCGAGCCATTCACGATATGGCAAAACAATTAGACAAGAAAATTCGTTTGGAGACCCAAGGGGGCGAGACCGAGCTAGATCGATTGGTCATGGACCGTTTGCATGAACCCCTCTTGCATTTATTGCGTAATGCGTGTGACCACGGTATTGAATCCGGAGAGGTCCGCGTGGCCCACGGCAAGCCGGAAATGGGAACGGTGCGACTCGCTGCATACGCGGCCCAGGGTCATGTGCATGTAAGGGTCGAGGACGACGGTGGAGGGATTGAGTGGGACCGGTTGCGGGAAAAAGCGGTCCGCCAAGGGTGGATGAGTGCGGAAGAAGCGTTGCATGCGTCAACAGACCGGCTATCAGAGCTCTTATTCCGGCCAGGGGTGTCGACGGCCGAAAAAGTCACGGATCTCTCCGGCCGGGGAGTGGGCTTGGATGTCGTTAAAGCCTTTTTGGACGAAATTCACGGCACGATTACGGTGGAGAGTGACCTCCACAAGGGTACAGCGTTTCATCTAGAATTGCCCATGACGATGGCAATTATGACGGCCTTGATTGTTGATGCGGGGCCGTGGACGATAGGATTGCCGATCTTGACGGTTGAACGCATTGATGTGGCGCAACAAGCGGGGATTAGCACCGTATTAGGGCAGACCGCCGTTCCCGACGATGATGCGCCAATTCCTGTTTACTCCCTTGCGCAGTTGCTAGACCCGACAGCTGCCCATGAGGACACCTATCTCATCCGCGTTAAAGATGGCCGCACACAAGCCGCTTTAGCGGTGGATGAGGTGCGGGGGCAGCAGGAAGTGGTCGTCAAGCCGGTGGCGACACTTGCCTCGGTTACACCGTGGCTGAGTGGGGTCGCTTTATTGGGCGATGGGCGCTTAGCGCTCATGATAGACGTACGGCGTTTGGTTCCGAGTACGCGGACAGACCGGGAACGGGTTCATGATGACGGCATTTTACGGGCTGGCTCTAATCAAATGGAGCTCTTAGTATTTCAATTGAGTGATGGTCAGCGGTACGGCATCAATGTGTATAAAACGCGCGAAGTGTTGAGGGCGGCGGAGGTTACGCGGGTACCAGAACAACATGGCTGGCTGTATGGCTTCTTGCGATTGCGTGGACAAACGGTGCCAGTGGTGAGTCTGCACCGAGCCTTGGGACTCCCTGAGCCAGGGCCCGATGCAGTGATGCTGATGACCGAGTTTAATCAAAGTGTGCAGGCGTTTCCTGTCGATATGGTGGACCGAATGGTGCGCGTCAGCTGGGACCGGGTAGAACCATTGCCACCTGTTCTCGATACCGCTGTTAGTGGGCGGCGGCGCTTTACTGGACTTATCGATCATCCGGAACTAGGTCCTATTCAATTGATAGACTTTGAGCAGATTTTAGAGCAAGTGGCCCCGCCAGAATATCCACCGGTGAAGGCCGACATCCATAGTCCTATCACGGGAAAAACAGTCTGGTTAGCCGATGATTCGCGGGTTGCCTTAAATCAAGTGGAGAAGGCATTACATCCGCTAGGACTCCAAGTACGGACCTTTGCGGATGGAGAAGCGTTGTGGGAAGCAGTGGAAAAAGCCGAATCCTTGCCGGCCCTGTTTGTGCTTGACGTGGAGATGCCGCGTCTTGATGGATATACGTTGACACAGCGCTTGAAACATGAAGCGCGCACGCATGAGATTCCGATTTTATTGCATACCTCGTTGTCTGGGCACTGGCATGCTGACCGGGCTCAACAAGTTGAGGCCGATGCCATTGTGACGAAATTTGATCCGGCGATGCTTGCGCGTACGGTAGCGGGTTTGTTGTTGCCCGTTTCTGCGCACCATGAGAGCGTGCCTATGTTATCGTAACAGACGAGTGGCCTGGTGTAATCCGCGCGTTCCGCACATCGCGGAACGCGCCTCTTCTTGTTTTTGCGGATGGTCCTTAAAAGAGGCTGCCCCAAAAGTCTGTTAAGTAATTTTCTGATAAAAGACGCATCCACGCCGTTGAATATGTTCACGAACAGCCGGATCGCTAATATCGTGAAAAATAGAGAGATCCACGAGATAAGGGATCGAGGATTCATTGATTTCGTGCATGATCTGCAACAAGTCGTCGTGTGTCAGAGCATCTCCGATAAGGGTCAGATCAATATCCGACCCTTGTTTATAATTACCCTTAGCCCGCGACCCATAGATAATAACCTGATCAATGGCGGGATGTTGCTGAAAAATGGTATGGA
Source organism: Sulfobacillus sp. hq2 (assembly GCF_002903155.1). Taxonomy (NCBI): domain Bacteria; kingdom Bacillati; phylum Bacillota; class Clostridia; order Eubacteriales; family Clostridiales Family XVII. Incertae Sedis; genus Sulfobacillus; species Sulfobacillus sp. hq2. The sequence continues at coordinate 52,029 of NZ_NWUL01000008.1, forward strand.
TTGTACGCACTGTAGTCTCGGACAAACCAAAAGGCATTACAGGTTCTCCTCCATTCGCAAGGATTCCATCCGACGTTCCAGCGTTTCGAATTGGGGCACGTAGTCTTGACGAATGGATTTCAGAATTCTTTGCGCCGTGTCCTCATCGTACGTATGCGATGTAAGATTGCGGCTTTCAATCATCGCCATCCATGTGTCGCCATCCGTAATGAGGCCCGTTTGAAAAGCTGCACGGGTTACATCACGAGACCCGTACAAATTTTGAACGCCACGACTTTCAAGAAAGTCCTTCAAAACTTTCCATGCCAACTCATGAGTAAACTCGAAGGCTTGAATCATGCCTTGTTCTTCGAGTTTCGACAGCGCTCGACTTTGAGCTAATGCATTGGCATCCCGCAACTGCGCTAAGGCTTGACTAAAGTGCATTAACCGCTGTATCCAGCGCACATCATCATCCGACATCATATACCCCCTAGTGGAACTCCGGCACTAAGAAATAAACCTTTTAGAATTCTTCCATAGATAGATACCACGATCTACACGCCACCCACCATTTTCGTTTTAAGTATAGGATGCAGGTATGTGGGAATGCAATTGTCGGGTTTGACCTGCCGACCGTCGCCTTCGAGTGGAAACCCAATGATGCGCTACGAGGCATCACCAATGGCGTATTGGCCGATTAGAAAAAACCGAATAGAATCAACAAAAGCTGTCGTCTTTGGTCACAATATTCCTTAAGGAAACATGTACCCAAGGAGGCGGTTTTGCTTGATGAAACATTCTTCTGTTGACCAGTCAGTCGTTGAACAAGTCACTTTACCCTTCACCGTCGAAGGGACTAGGGTGGGCTGCGCCGAACACGACAGACGCGGGGCGTGTGGCCCGAGAACCCCAGTTTAAACCGTGACAGATTAAAGAAAACCGCCGGTTCCGGCGATTTTTATTACGCGGATTGGGAAAAGTGAGAACCGAATGGGGATTTTGAGTATCGGCCATAATCTCCTGAAAAAGACCGCCATCCAAGGATAACCAGAAGGGTCATGGTGTTTCTTCCATGATGCACCTACGATGCACCCACAAAGAAGGAAGTTGAAAAGGGCATTGGGACGGCCCCATACTTAAAAGTAAAGAGCCGCTGACAAGCGGCTCTTTACGGAATCCGATCCCTCAACCAATTCCTCGGCACGGCCTCAATCCGTTTCCGTGCGTCCCTACGGTTTACATAATATATCGTTCTGACCATTGTGTCAAGAATTTTTCTGCGCCGGATGGGGTTGGATCAGCGGATGGCGAGTTCTTCGCATCTGAGCCTATATTGAACAGTATTTCTGTCATAAGTCTCCTTTATGCTAAGGATATTGCGAAAGGAGGCAAAAATCGTGGGAACGTATTCATGGAAACCTGAAGAATCGTTTGCATCGCTCTGGCCGCATGGGGCCGCCGAAGAACATACGCAAATGGGGCAACGTGTCGACCAATGGCAACAAGTGATACAAAATCGCTTTCCTGAGCTGTTGCGTCATTTAGTGTGGGACCGCGATCGTCTTAATCAGCTTGAGGAAGCTGTGGATCAAGTGATTGCGGATGACGGGTTAAATGTCGCGGCGGTGGCATTATATCGACGGTCCTTGTTAAATCGCTTGACGGGTTTGGGACCTCTTGACCAGTTGTTGACGGATGACCATGTCACCGAGATTATGGTGAATGGTCCACAGCAAATTTATTGTGAGCGGGATGGCCGCATTATGCTCGTCAATCAACAATTTGCCGACCCCGATGAGGTAACGTTGTTGGCGCAGCGCTTAGCCAGTCGGGCAGGACGCGTTCTCAATACGGAATCTCCTCTTTGTGATGCGCAGCTCGCGGATGGTTCACGCATTCATTGCGTGCTGCCGCCCGTGGCAGAAAAACCTACTATCACCATTCGCCGGGCTCGTGCTGAACCTCTGGTGCTAACGGACCTTATTGAGGCGGGCAGTTTGTCTCACGCATTATGGCAGGACTTGTCTCAATATATTGAGGAACGCCGCAATATTATTATTGCAGGTGGGGCTGGTTCTGGTAAGACGTCACTGTTAAGGTTGTTGGCCTCCCACATTGATCCAGCACAGCGCGTTGTCACTATCGAAGACGTGCGTGAGTTGAATTTAACGCATTCTCATACGGTCAGCCTTGAAGCCACTCGTGCGCATGATGTGCATACCTTACTGGTCAATGCGCTGCGTATGCGGCCGGATCGCATTATTGTTGGTGAGGTCCGGGGCGCGGAAGCCTTAGAACTTATCGAGGCGATGTCGACGGGACATTATGGAAGTCTTTCGACCGTGCATGCCCAATCGGGAGGCATGGCCACCGTCTTACGATTAGCGCGGATGTGCGCCAGAAATCAGCTAGGGATTCCTTTTGAGGAATTGCTTGGCCAAATTCAGGACACGCTTGACGTCATTGTGTATGTACGCAGAGGTCCCGATGGGGTTCGGCGCATTGAATCGGTGCAGCAACCAACACGTGAGGGGATGCATGTGCTGTGGGTCTATCGTCCCGACGCCGGGTTTGTCAAAGTAGGTGAACAAGATGGATAGTCTGGTGCTGCTCAGTGCCGGGATGCTGGGACTCGCCGTGTATGCCTGGCATGCCCGAAGAGTCTTTCGCGTAATTTTTCCACTCAGCCTTGCGTTATTATGGGTGCGCCCTCATGTGTTGACCTTGTCCGTATTGTTGGCTGCGGCAGGTTTCGAAGTGTTTTTAACAAGCCGACGCATGCGCGCGGGACGTGATCTTGCAGAACAGGAGACCGAAGTTTTTCTGCAACGGCTAAGCCGGACCTTAAGAAACCGGGGGAGTTTATCACAGGCATTGGATGATGTGGCGCGTAGTGACAGCCGCATCGTGCCGCATCCCGATCCCCACCGGGTGCTAATGGAATTACGTGAGCGGTGGCACACGGAAGCAATGTTGATTGTGAGCCTAGCTGCCGGTTTGTCGAATCGTTACGGAGGCTCCTTGGCACCGATTATCGACAATGTGATTCAACATATGGGCCGCGCGCGTCGTCAACGTTTTGGGCGGCGGCTCGAAGAAACGGCGTTGGAGTCAACGGTTATGGTTCTCGCTGTTGTGCCCTATGGTCTTTTGCTGATTTTTCGCATGGCGTTGCCTAGCTTCTATAATATTTTGACCCAGACTACGGCAGGGCATATGGTGATTGGCATGTTGGGTATGAGTACGGCGGGGGTCTTGATGGGGTTATCTTGGTACATCCGCAAGGAGGAATCCTCATGATCCTCGTGGCGGCCTTATGTAGTGGTTTGGCGATATATCTATGGACGGCCCACCAGGTGTCATGGAACGAGGCCGGCTGGATGAGTGTAGGGTTATGGCCCGCTTGGCTCATTCACCCTCAGATGAACACCGGACTGGCGCTAGGAGCTATGACGTTGGGGTTTGTCCTCTCTCGTCGCCCTTCACGTCCCCAGGGAACGGCCATACGCCGCAAACGCCGTCTATTAGTGCGGTTTTGGCGTATTGTTTCGTTTTTTCTTACCGCAGGCATGACGTTTTGGCAGGCCATCGATCAAGCGTTAGCGGTGGTGCCGGAGTTAGATGGCGCAATTCGGGAGTTGGTGCAAACCATGCTGCTCTCACGGTTTGACCTGTCGGCTATGGAGGTATTTCGCAGGGAATATCCGGGTCCCGAGTCCGATGTGATAGCCACCATGCTACTGCATGGTTATCACCACGGAATCGCCCCAGATGATGCCATGAAGCAAGCGAGCGAGATGGAAGAACAATTGTCCCTCGAAGAAGCCTTGCGCAGACAATCTCACCCCATGTTACTTACTATTCTTCCGGCATTGCTGTTGCTAAACGTTTTAGCCTTGTTTGGGGCTCCTATGGGCTTGTTAGCTCTGCATAGTTGGACTGTCGTAAGAGGAGGATAGCCAAAGCCCAATTTTAGTGCTCGCAAAGCCTTATCCGGTTTCCGGGGCCAAAATGCCTCCCGAGAACGCAAAGGGCCGGCATCAATGGGAAGGCAACGAGTATTTTCCTGCGGACACTTTTCTCACGAATGTGATCGTCACTCCCAAGATTTTAGCAACGTGGGCCGTGGTTCATAGGGTCTTCATGTCTACTTTATACACTAGCCGACTCATTAAAAAGCTATGATGCATCTTCCCTGCCTTGCACAGGAAATCGGTGTTGTGAACATCGACCTGGCGTCATAGATTACGGCATGGGACAGTAAGGCTACCGCATCTCATTCGGACCTCTGTGATCTCGACCATCTCTAGGAACCCGAATGGGATGCGGTGTTATTCAAACAAAATGTGCATGACATCCATCCTATGTACACCACACAATGGCCATTAACTTACCTAAAAGAAGGAGGCGGGTTATGAATTGGCGCGGTGCCTGGCAACTTTCTAGGCCATTGCCATTAGCAATATGGAGCATCCCCACCGTGCTCATGGGGTTTTTCTTGCAGCAAGGGGCCCATGTTCCCCATGTGGGCATATCTTTAGCCCTAGCCATGATAGGGGCCATGTTGTTGCAAGGTTTTGTCACGCATGGTCTAAACGATTTATATGACTGGGATTCGGGAACTGACCAGACGACTACAGGGATTATTTCCGGGGGATCTCGCGTCTTGGTACACGGGCTGTTGACCGCGCGTCAAATCTGGTGGTTGGTAGGCGCCGGTACTCTTGGATACATCGTAACGGCCATAGGTCTTATAGCACTGCGTGGCGATGGGGTGGGAATATGGGCGATCTTGGCGTTATTTGGGGCAGTGGCCTACAGTGTTCCGCCCGCACGGTGGTCGTATCGCCCTTTTGCGGGCGAGTGGGGAGCGCTTTTTCCAACCATGGTTTCGGGCGTTGTGTTAGGGGCCATGGCTAAAAATCCACAGCTGTCAAGCACGGTCTACATCGGCGCGGGTGTTTATGGCCTTTACTGTGTTGCGTCAGTGATGCAACATCATTTAACCGATATGGATGCCGATTGGCAGGCGCATCCTCCTAAACGCACGACACCGGCCTATTGGTGGCGTCAGAAGCACCGTTCTCCATTGGAGATTATCCTCGCTTATCAAGGATTGGGGATTATAGTCTGCTTGCTCGGCCTATATAGCGACCCTCGAATCTTTGGGGCTTGGGCAGGCATTTTCGCTGTCGCTATGCTGATTACGGCTCTCACGCCGTGGCACGATGATCCGTGGAGTTTGACACGGCGTGATGTCGCCTTGAAACTCTTGGCGATTATTGGCGTGATGAGTATCGCGCATTAAAAAGTTTAGGGCTAAGCACTTTATGATATCTCCCGCATAAGGTGGAAAACGCAACCCAATTAATCCTTGTGAGGTGTGTTTCCATGGATGCGGACTGGGCTTTGTTGGACCGGGATTTTTATGTGGATGCCGTGATGTATGCAGTGATCTTGTCAGGGCTATATCTTATGTTGGTTGAGGGCGCTGATAATGAAATGATAAGGGAGTTGGGGAGAAACAAAGGATTTCCGGCTTGTGAAATAGTGCATACATTGGCACAACTAGGGGTGGTGCGCTACAGTGGGCAACGGTGGCTGTGGTGCGGCGCACCCCCGGATCCCCGTCGTATCACGCGCATTGATGCGGTGAGGCGCTGGGTTCACTTGGTGCCTTTTTGTGAGGAAGCGCTGGCACCATGGAAGCATGCGGCGGATGATATGCGCCTTACCGACTCCGGTCAAGAGATGAATACCTTCCTTATCGCCAATATCAAACCCTCAACAGGAATGCGCTGGCTTGATATTGGCGGGGGTACGGGTGATTTGGCACGGCAGCTAAGCCAAATGGGGGTTGATGTGACGATGTTGGATACCCCTTCAGTTATTGCTCGGTGTCGCACAAGGTCCTTCTCATCAGTACGTTTAGTCGCAGGCGACGTTTTAGCGGGTTTGCCAACAGGGCCGTTTGATGTGGTGAGTGCAGTACGGTTTTTAGAAGAATTTTCAGCGACGCAGGTGCGGCAAATCTTTCATCATATGCGCAAGCAGTTGGCACCCAATGGAATCGTTTGTGTGATTTCTTCGGTGGATGATAATACCTTGTGGTCAAAATTGTTTGCTATAGAAGTGGCGAGTACGAGCCCAAAAGGACGGACATATAGTGTGCGTACGCTCGGGATTCTTGCAGCGCGGGAACATTTGGCCTTGATGCGCATGAAAACCCATGGCCCGTATACTCTCATAGTATTGAGGCGAATGACGCTGGCTGGGCGGCGTAAGGACCGTGACACCATGCAGTTAGTCGAATACTGACCCAAAAGGGGCCAGTGTGGGCGTTTTAGGTTCACACTGGCCACAATAGTTAGGCGTGAGTGGACGCGTTTAATGCTTGCTCCAAATCGGCCCACAGGTCGTGAGCATTCTCCAGCCCTACGGATAACCGAATGAGGTCACCCCCGGCGCCCGCTAGTTCTTGTTCTTGCGGACTTAACTGTTGATGGGTTGTCGATGCCGGGTGAATGGCCATAGACCGGGCATCGCCGACGTTGGCCACAATAATCCAGAGCTGCAAATGATTCATGACTTGCTCGGCTTGTGCGCGTCCACCTTTGACACCGAAATTGAGCATGGTACCAAAGAGGTTTTCCCGTAAATACTTGCGCGCGTTCAAATGGGCGGGGTCGGCTGGCAGGCCGGGATAATTGACCCAACTGACGAGGGGATGATGGGCTAGGCGGTCGGCAATGAATGCGGCAGACTGGCTTGCTTCTTTCATGCGCAATGCCAATGTTTCAAGCCCTAATAGAATCAAAAACGCATTGAAAGGGGCTAATGCGGCGCCTGTATCTCGCAGGGTTTTCACGCGCAAGCGTAGGGCATAGGAGCTGGGTTGTTCGCCGAACACAATGCCGTGGTAGCTTGCATCAGGCTCCGAATAGAGAGGGAATTTTGGTACATTGTAATTAAATCGGCCCGAGTCAATGACGATGCCGCCGAGTGAGGTGCCATGTCCGCCAATCCATTTCGTCAGTGAATGGATGACAATATCTGCCCCGTATGCGATGGGCTGCTCTAAATATGGAGTCGCAAAGGTATTATCCACGATAAGCGGCACGTGGTGACGATGCGCAAAATCTGCCCACGCGGCGATATCGGTCACATTGAGCCGAGGATTGCCAATTGACTCCACGAAGACACCGCGCGTGTGCTCGGTGATCAGGGCATCGGCCTCAGCAAGGTCGTTGTCGGCCACAAACCGGACAGTGATGCCGAAATCCTTAAGCGTGGAGGTAAAGAGTGTCCAGGTACCTCCATATAAAGACGTCGAGGCAATAATGTCATCACCCGCTCGACAGAGATTCAAAATGGCCGCCGTAATAGCTGCCATGCCTGATGAAAAGGCGACAGCCGCTTGGCCGCCTTCGAGCGCGGCTAGACGTTGTTCCAGAATATCGGTGGTGGGATTCATGATACGGGTATAAATATTGCCAGGTTCTTCAAGATTAAAGAGCCGGGCTGCGTGTTCGGAATCTTTAAAGGCATAACCTACCGTTTGATAAATCGGGGTCGCGACGGCCGATGTTGCCGCATCCGGTGTGTATCCACCCCGGACAGCCGTTGTTTCGAATTGCCAATGGTTTGGCTTTTCCATTAATTTAAAGCCTCCTTATCAAGGTGACGCATAAAAAAACACCAGTAAGAGCCGGCTCTTCTGGTGTCGGCCTCTCATTTCTCAGCAATATGCTGCAGGAATTGGCACCATAACCATCAAGGCCGGTTGCCGGGCATCATCGGGCCAGTCCCTCCGCCACTCTCCATAAGAGGTTTTCAATTGAATAACAGGATAAAGAATGTCAGGTATTTCGTCAATATGGATTAGTTAGTTTTCCTCATTGGTTTCGGGTGCATTATAGCGGGCAAAATGGGCAGCCGCTTCGGAACGCCTGGTATATCCTAATTTACTGAGAATGTTGCTGACATAATGCTTGACCGTTTTATCACTCAAGAAAATTAGTTGGCCAATCTCTTTGTTGGTTCGGCCTTGGGCAATGAGTTCGAGGACTTTCTTTTCCTGCGCAGTGAGCGTTTCCACGGCATCGGTAGTGACTTTAGGATTGCGAAGGCGCTCGAGCAACTGTGATGTGACTTCAGGGCCAAATAATGCGCCACCTTGAGCGACCGTGCGGATGCCGTCAATAACAGCGCGTCCGCGGGATTCCTTGAGGAGGTAGCCTGAAGCCCCGGCATTCACCGCGTCAACCACCAAATCTTGGCTCCCAAATGAGGTGAGCATAATAATGCGGAGATTGGGATCTTGATCTTTAAGCTTGCGGCAGACTTCCATGCCATTGATATCCGGCAAACGAACGTCTAGGACCACAACATCAACATTACCTGGAATATGGTCGATGGCCTCTTGGCCGCTTTCCCATTCTTGGGCCATAACCATATCGGGCTGGCGTTCAATCATATTGCGCAGACCAATGCGTACGACTTCATGATCATCGACAATAGCAACGCGTATCGGATTATCCTCGGGCATTGTTTGTGCCCTCCTTAAATAAAGAGTTCTTACCCCTCATTATAGCCAGGGGGCGGTAAGGGTGACAGTTGTACCTTCATGCAATCGACTTTGGATATCCACGTGCCCATGCCATCGCTCCATGCGCTTAGACATGTTCCGTACCCCGAAGTGCGTATGGGAGGCATCTGGCTGCGGAACAAAGCCCTCGCCGTCATCGATGATTTGCACTTGGTATGATTCCGCAGTGGAATGCCAATGCACCAATATGTGATGAGCATGGCCATGGCTACGCGCATTGGAGACGGCTTCTTGTATGCTTAACAGCAAATCGTGAATACGTTCGGGGTGTAAGTCCAAATACCGGGAATCATCAAATTCCATGGAAATGTCATCCATTGGCCCTTGGCGCCTAAGCATGTCCGTCAGGGCAATTTTAAAGTCAATGGATGTCGACTCGAGACTTTGGATAAAGAACCGAATGTCGGTCATGAGAAGGCTTAACGTTTCGCTGATGCGCATGAGCTCTTTAATCGCAAACGGATCTAGTGTCTCGACGGAGTCTACAAGGTTATCAATGGACAGAGTCGTGCCGTAAAGCGTCTGCAATACGCCATCATGAAGATCTCGGCCAATGCGTTCGCGTTCTTTTAACGTCGCAAATGATTCACGGTCTTGATAAAAGCGGGCATTGGCAATGACCGCTGCGGCTTGTCGGGCAAATAGTTCGACCATGGATTGATCGTCTGCTGTAAAGCCTCCGGCTTTTTCCGTAAGGTATAAATGGCCCATGACTTGATTTTGATAGAGTAAAGGGAGACCTAAAAAGCTTTCCATTTTGGGGTGATGTGGCGGAAATCCAACGGATGCTGGATGGTCTTGCAGGCGCTGCAGGCGAATCGGACGACGCGTGCGAATCACTTCGCCCAGTAGTCCACGCCCCGTCGGATAAGGGCCCATTGCTGCCACTTCTTCGGCACTTAAACCAGATGTGAAGAATTGGCTGATTGTATAGGCGTCGTCGTCTTCCAGTACTGCGAGCGCGGCGTATCTGGCCCCTGTGAGCTTGCGCGCAACATCTACCACATTTTGGACAATATCATGCCAGTCTCCCACCGTGGTCATGGCGTACGAGGCTTCACGCAACGCGGTGAGTCCGTCACGTTGTCGTTCTAAGCGCTGATTGGCTAGTGTGACCGCCTTTTGTTGTTGCGATAGGATGCCAAAAACAAAATAGGAGAAGAAGCCTGTACCAATCACTAAGATAATAGCTAGAGAAAAATCGTGCGATCCACGCGGCAGATAAGGGGCGACCAGATAATGAAATAAGACAATGGTCACGCTGACTCCTGCCATGGCCATCAGTGTTGCAATCCATCGCCATGGTTTTGCGGACGTCCGTTCTGCGGGGTCGGCTGTTGGGGGCATTTTCAACCTCTTTAGCTTAATTATGAATGTATATTGACTATAGCACGAAATGGGCGCACTGTCTTTTTATGCGGTTTTTATCGGGGCAAGGAAAATTTTTACGGATTTATTCGCAGCAGGCTTGATATACTAGTGTCGTTTGTTACACCCATGTATGGAAGGAGTCACCATATGGCAGACGTGGAAATGGTGGTTTTGACTTTGCTGCTATATGCCGCCATGGTGGCATTGCTTCATTTTCTCGAGCAGTTGTCATAAGGGGGATTTTATGGACTGGTTCTTATTGGCGCTATCCGTTCTTGTGATGGTCTATCTCGTGTATGTTATTGTACATCCAGAAAAATTTTAATACGGGAGTTTGACGTATCCGGGACATTTTTAAGGGGGGACAATGTGTGTCGACACAAACGGTGATAACGTGGATAGTGGTTATCGCGGTTTTTGCCTTTACCGTGAAGCCACTGGGCACGTATATTGCCAAAGTCTTCACGTTTCAGCCTACGCTACTTGATAAACCCCTGACTCCCATTGAAAATACGATATTTCGCGCGATGGGCGTGACGCGTCAGAGTGCCATGACGGTCAAACAATATGGGCTGGCGTTGATTTTCACGAATGTTGTGTGGATGTTAGGGGCCTATTTTCTATTGCGCGTGCAAGGAATAATGCCCTTTAATCCCCAGCATTTGAAAGGAATTAATCCCGAATTGGCTTTTAATACGGCGGCCAGTTTCGTTACGAATACGAATTGGCAGGCGTATTCTGGGGAATTAACGATGTCCTATTTTTCACAGTTTGCCGTTTTATCCTATTTACAATTTGTAACGCCGGCTACCGCCGTGGCGGCCGCTATCGCATTTTTGCGCATGCTGTCCGGAAAGAAGATGGGCAATTTCTTTGTGGACGTGACCTTGGTCGTAACTCGCTTATTGCTGCCAATGGCCATCGTTGTTGCTCTTGTTCTGGTCGGGCAGGGGGTGCCCCAATCGTTGGGGCCGTATCTTCACCTACATACCATTACGGGACAGACGCAGACCGTGCCTCAAGGGCCAATAGCCACGTGGGAAGCCATAGAGCACCTAGGGCAAAATGGGGGCGGGTTTACGAACGCCAATAGCGCCAACCCGTTAGAAAACCCCACGGCGTTTTCTAACCTGATCGAAACGATTTCGATGGGACTCTTGCCCGTTGCCCTTTTTTATACGTTTGGAGTGATGACCGGGAGAAAACGATTGGCATGGACGCTCATTGGTGTGGCCGGGGTGTTTTATCTGGTTATGCTCGCATTGCTGTATTTTCCGGAAATGGCTGGAAACCCGATTATCAATGCGCTAGGCCTGCATGGCCACGCGAACATGGTGGGTAAGGAAATGCGGTTTGGCATGGGCGGCACATCGATTTTTGAAACATCGACGATGGCGTTTTCGACCGGTTCCGTGGCGAGTGCGCACGATAGTTATTTACCGTTATCGTCGTTATCGTTTTTCCTCGGCATGTTTTTGAACATGGTCTTTGGTGCCTCTGGTTCTGGACTTTTGAATATGGTGATGTTCGTCATTATTACGATCTTTTTAATGGGACTCATGGTCGGGCGGACCCCGGAGTTCTTGGGCAAGAAAATTGAAGCGCGGGAGGTGTCTTTGGCCTCCATCGCCTTTTTAATGCACCCGCTTTTAATATTAGTGGGGACGGCCATCGCTGTGGCTAGTCCTATAGGACTGGCGGGAATTTTGAATCCGGGGCCGCATGGTTTGTCCGAAATTCTCTACGCTTTTAGTTCAGCGGCGGCGAATAACGGGTCAGCGTTTGCAGGTCTTAATGCTGGGCTGCCATTTTATGAAGTGGCCATCGGTGTTGTGATGATTCTCGGCCGTTACGCGTCCATTTTAGTCATGCTGTTGGTGGGAGCATCTTTGGCAAGAAAACGCGCTGTGCCTGAGACATCTGGCACAATGCATACCGACACCGTGCTGTTTGGCGGCATTTTACTGGGGGCCATTGTGGTCTTAAATGCGTTGACCTTTTTCCCGGTGATGGCTTTGGGGCCTTTGGCCGAACAGTACTTAATGATGGCACACCACCTTTTTTAACGGATGACTGGATGAGAAAGGAGTCTGAAGCCCGTTGGCAGCACAAGAAATTGCAGGACAGCGAAGCTATACAGCGAGCATTCTCAAGGCGACCATCCGCAAACTGGATCCGCGGGAAATGATTCACAATCCGGTGATGTTTGTCGTGGAATTGGGAACGGCTGTCGTGGTTTGGCTAACATTGATTCAAAAAGGTGCGGCCGACCGTAATTACGATCTTCTGGTGGCAATTATTTTGTTTCTAACCATTCTTTTTGCCAACTTTGCGGAAGCCTTTGCTGAGGCCAGAGGGCGTGCCCAAGCCGATTTTCTTCGGCGTACTAAGTCCTCGACACGTGCGAAGCTCTTATTGCCAGATGGAACGACGTCATGGGTTGATGCACCCCAACTTACTAAGGGCGCTAAGGTGCTTGTAGAAGCAGGGGACGTCATTCCGGGCGATGGCGTAGTCATTGAAGGCGTGGGTTCTGTTGATGAATCCGCTATCACCGGCGAATCGGCTCCTGTGGTTAAGGCGGCGGATGATGGCGTGACAGGCGGGACGGTGTTGTTGTCTGATCACTTGGTGATAGAAATTACCGTTAATGCTGGAGAGACGTTCTTAGACCGGATGATCGCGTTGGTGGAGGGCGCAGAACGGCAGAAAACACCCAATGAGATAGCGCTCTCGGCTCTTTTAGGGGTGCTCACGCTGATTTTTGTTCTCGTCGTGGTGACTCTCGTGCCCATTGCGCGTTATTTTGGACCGCATGCCGCCAATATTACCACGATGGTAGCCCTTTTAGTGTGTTTGATTCCCACGACGATTGGCGCTTTATTATCAGCCATTGGGATTGCAGGTATGAACCGTGTCTCATTGGTCAACGTCGTTGCGAAAAGTGGTCGGGCGGTGGAAGCAGCCGGAGATATTGACACTATTATTTTAGATAAAACGGGAACCATTACGATCGGCAACCGCATGGCCACAGAATTTTTACCCGTACCCGGAGTTACGCAAGAAGAACTGGCGGAAGCCTCTCTCATATCCTCCTTAGCGGACACCACCCCCGAAGGACGATCGGTGGTGGAATTAGCCCAAGACATCCTGCACATCAAAGAGCTTCCACAGTATGAAGGGGAAGCCGTGCCATTTTCGGCACATACGCGCATGAGTGGCATTGATTTGGCGGATGGGAGGAAAATTCGTAAAGGCGCGGTGAGTGCCATTCGCGATATTGTAGAGGATCCTCCTGCGGAATTAGAGCAAAACGCTGAACGTGTGGCGAAAGATGGGGGCACGCCGTTGGCTGTGGAGATGGATGGCAGGGCGCTTGGGATCATTCGTCTGAAAGACATTGTCAAATCGGGGCTCAAGGAGCGGTTTAATGATTTTCGGGCCATGGGCATTCGGACCGTTATGGCTACGGGCGACAATAAGATTACAGCAGCGGTCATTGCGCAAGAGGCGGGTGTTGATGATTTCATCGCAGAGGCCAAACCCGAAGATAAAATTGCGTTGATTAAAAAGGAACAGAGTCAGGGAAAATTAGTGGCGATGACGGGAGACGGCACCAATGATGCTCCAGCCTTGGCGCAAGCGGATGTCGGGCTGGCAATGAATAGCGGAACGATGGCGGCCAAAGAAGCCGGGAATATGATTGACTTAGACTCCAACCCTACCAAGCTGTTAGATGTGGTGATGGTGGGGAAACAACTTCTCATTACGCGCGGAGCGCTTACGACCTTTTCGATTTCTAATGATATCGCCAAATACTTTGCGATCATTCCCGCGATGTTTGCGGCCGTGCCGGAATTGTCGGGACTGAAGGCGCTCAACATCATGGGGCTCAAAACACCCCATGGGGCTATTTTGTCTGCGCTCATTTTTAATGCACTCATTATCCCTGCGCTTATTCCTTTTGCGATTCGCGGCGTGAAATACCGGGCGGAAAGTGCGGATGCGATGCTGGCGCGAAATATTTTTAATTGGGGTGTTTTGGGGGTAATTATTCCGTTTATTGCGATCTGGGGCATTGACCACATCTTAGGTCTTTTTGGTTTGGCATAGAGGGAGGAAGCCTATGAAGTTTTTACGGCCCATCATTGTCTTGACGGTATCAACTTGGTTATTGGTCGGTGTCGCCTATCCACTGGTCATGACTGGGATTAGTCAAGTGGTGTTTCCGTGGCAAGCCAACGGTAGTCCCGTGCGTATAGGAACGACCGTTGTGGCGTCCCGTCATGTCGGACAATATTTTGACGAGAATCAATATTTTTGGGGGCGACCGTCTGCGACTATTCCTCCGTATAATCCAGACGCCTCAACAGCGAGCAATTTGGGCCCCACCAATCGGCTGTTGATAAGCCATATTGTGCAACGCATTCATACGCTGAAGGCCACGATTCCTGGCCTTCGTACCAATCAGATTCCGGCAAGTTTGGTCGAAAGCTCAGGGTCTGGGCTTGATCCGGACATCTCGGTGCAGGCAGCTCTGATTCAAATTCCTCGAGTGGCCAAGGCTACCGGTTTAAGCCCTGCCGTGTTGAAACATCTTGTCGATAGCCAGATTCTAGGTCCGCAATTTGGTATTTTTGGCGTTCAGCGCCTCAATGTCGTCCAACTTAACCTCGCGCTGTATAAACTGGTGCACCGGGGTTAAGGGTGACAAAATGGGAAGGCTTCTGACGACTAGAACATTGCTCCGAATAACACACCAGCCATCCATAATAAGGATGGCTGGTGTGTTATCGATGGCAAGATTACTGACAGCGTTTTTAGCCACGTTCCATAGGGTGGCGTTTGCCAGCCCATAACGACATGCCGCCCACGACATTGGATACATCATAACCAAGTTGCGACATCCACGCCGCTACGGAAGAACTGCGTCCACCCGATGCACATACAATGGCGTACGCTTTGTCTTTTTCCAATTCATTAATCCGGCTTTGCAATTGGCCCATGGGAATGTGCAGAGCCCCGGGGATCTTTCCACTACGCAATTCGTAGGCTTCACGTACATCAATGACGACATAATCCCCAAGGCTCTTGGCGAGCTCATCAGGTGTGAGGTCTTTGACACGCTCAACCGGAAGTTTTTCCTTTTCCCACGCGATTAAACCATGGCCGAATTTGAAGACGACGGACAATCCTTCATCCTCTAGACTTTGCGCGGCTGCATCGACAGTCGCGGTGTCATTGCCAAAAAGACCAATCGGGGGCGTTTGACCGTTTAACGCGCGCTTGACGTCACGTCCCCAGTTGCGACGATGATAGGGGAAATTGTAGGTCCCTGCAGGGTGACCTTTGGAATAGATGTCCGGAGGATTAATGTCTAGAAATAGTGCTACCCCCCGTCCCACTTCCGACACAAATTCCTCCGCCGTGATTTCTGCCATGTTATGCATCTCCTTCTCCATGGTGCGGAATTGGGTTTTGGGTTGTTACGGATCAAACCGGTCGCACAGCCCGATTGAACCCTTATACCATATAGGGTATATTGTGGCGATTTTCTATCAGTTGTCAACTACACTTGAGTATAAAACAGCTTCACTTAATAGCTAAGAACGAAGGTGTCCCCTTAAGTAATGACTTCACACGTGTTAAAATAAGACCTCAGTTGATAACGAGATTAATAGCCCTTGTCATAAGGATTAGGTTGTTAAGGCCAGAATATGCAGTAGGTCTAATCCACAGGCATGAACCAGACATCTTTTATCGGACACAGCGTTATAATCCGAAGCGGTGGGGTGCCAAAAAGAGGAAAGCGGTTGACCTAGTCGGTCAGGGGCCGCAGAATTTTACGAGAATCCGAGTGGTATAGTCTGGTTCATCAAAATACCGCGCGGCAGAGACCTCGGCCTTCAGGCCGGGGAGGAGCCGCGTCAGAGAAACCCTCCCTTCTTCCCATGTTGTGGTCTCACTAACATTGCGATATGATAGGTCTCATGAATGTTGGGGGGCGTCTGCGACGGTACTGACCTTGACCGCGAAAGTGCCATGGTATTCGAACCCGGATCAGGTGACGTTGCTCCAGCAGACCGTCGAGGCTTACCGTCAGGGCTGCAACTGGGTCTCCGGGGTCGTCGATACCACGCACGGCCTTCAGCAAGCCGCTCTCCACACCGAGACCTACCGGCCCTTGCGGGCGCAGTTTGGCTTGCGATCCCAAATGGCGCAATCGGTGATCAAAACCGTGATTGCCCCCTGGACTCGGGTGCGGTTCACCAAACCGGCCTTCGATCTCGTCTGGAATCGCGACGATTCCTTGAAGGCCGGCGCATTCTCTCTCAATACGCTGGCGGGCCGCGTGCCGATCCCCTTCGCCCGGCAGGGCATGGAACGCTTCTTCGACGGGACCTGGCAGTGTGGCACGGCACATCTTGTGCACCGCCATGGTCGCTGGTTTCTCCCTGTACCGATGACGAAAGACGTGGCCGAGACCGATTGGGCGGAGATTCGTCAGGTGGTCGGGCTCGACTTCGGCATCAACTTCCTGGTGACGGCCTACGATTCCCAGGGGCAGACTACCTTTTTCCCCGGCCGCGCCGTCAAAGCGCGGCGTGCTCACTTCAAGCTCCTTCGACAGACCCTGCAACGGCGGCAGACGCCGTCCGCCCGCCGGCGCCTGAAACGCTTAGGACAACGAGAAAACCGTTGGATGACCGATGTGAACCATCGGGTCAGTAAGGCACTCGTGGTCCGCTATGGGGTTCAGACGCTATTCGTCCTGGAGGATCTGACGGGGATGCGGGGGGCCACGGAGCGGGTCCGGCGACGGGATCGGTATACGTCCGTGTCGTGGGCCTTTTACC
>NZ_NWUL01000008.1:69112-71441 GCF_002903155.1 Sulfobacillus sp. hq2
CAAGCTCCGGCCTTTAGGCCGGGATAGTTGACCAAGGTTTGCAAGGAGGTGTAGTTTGATGCCATCATTTCATTTATCTAAGGAGCAATCGCACTCGGTGTGGAACAATTCCATTGAGCCTGCCCTGCATGTTCGGTCGCAAGATACTGTTCGAATGCAGATTGCAGAAGCTTCGGGCGGACAGATTAGTCAAAACTCCACTCCGGCTGATGTTCGTCAACTGGACTTTTCCCATATCAATCCGGTGACGGGACCTGTATATGTGGAGGGGGCTGAGCCTGGCGATGCTTTAGTGGTGGATATTCTTTCTATGGAGATGGAGGCCTGGGGCTGGACTGCGATCATTCCCGGTTTTGGTCTCCTGGCGGACGAATTTCAAGAACCGCACCTACGCATATCGCGGATTACCTCGAAATACGCCGAGCTTTTGCCAGGCTTACGCGTACCGCTTTCTCCGTTTATCGGAACTATCGGGGTGGCCCCAGCTGAAGCCGGTGAACATTCCATTGTGCCTCCCAGTGCTCAGGGCGGAAATATGGATATTCGCCATATGACTCCGGGATCTCGATTATGGCTTCCGGTGGCCGTAGAAGGTGCGCTCTTGTCTGTCGGAGACACGCACTCGGCTCAAGGTGATGGCGAGGTGTGCGGCACTGCTGTGGAGACTGCTTCAGAGGTCACTCTTCGGGTCAATTTGGTCAAAAATCGCCCACTTACTTCGCCCATGGTGGAGACCCACCCCAGATCGCTACGTTCAGGCTACGCTTGGGCCGTCACTGGCATTGCATCCGACTTGTGGGAGGCAGCACGAATGGCGACGCGCCAGATGATTGCTTTGATAAGCGAAAAGACGGGTCTATCTGACGAAGATGCTTATATGGTGGCGAGCATTGCGGGCGATTTAAAGATTTCAGAGATTGTGGATGCGCCGAATTGGGTCGTCTCCATGCACCTTGATAAGGAGATTTTCGAGGGCGGATTATAAAGACGGATAAAGGTGTCTTTTGTATACAATGAAATGCCTATGAGGTTTGATGGGATCGGCATGTTGATTTTCTGTCGCATGCCGGTCCTTTTTTCATCCAGCCCAGAGCAATGTATCTAGCTTGCCTGAGGCGTAGGATAGGACAAGGCCCGGGGTCTAGCGGTACACACCCAGTTGCTCCTTGAGAGATCACAAAGCTATGCTAGGGCCGTGCCGTCCAATGTCGCTGGCATGGCCCGTCGATTTAGAAGTGTGCCGAGAGAGTGAGCAGAGACGGTTCATGGGCTAAGCGAATCAGTCCACTTTTCGTCTTCCCCCAGTTATAATCGTAGACATTGTCGTGTTCTGCATCGACCTCATTCCAAAAAGTTGCGGGGCCCGGTCCGGCAACGGAATAGAATGTTATGTCTTGTGCATTGATTTTATAAAGCCAGTATTGGCTGGGACCAGGGCCTAAGCCACCTGCAGAAATTTGAACTAAGGCAGGGGTGATTGGCTGGACCGAGGCGGCGTGAACGTGACCGCAACCATAAAGGCGTACGCGCGGTGAAGACTTTAAGATACGTCGAAATTCCGGCATGGTATTCGGAATGTATTGACTCCAACCAAATTTCGCTAACACTCCTTGAGTGCGAACAGGGCGTAAAGGATAATGACCAAAGACTAAGACGGGTCCTGGAGCCTGTGACAAGGCGGTTTTTAGCTGTAACAGCGATTGGTCTGGATCGCCGTCTCGTAACGCAATGCCGATGGCGCTCACCGGCCCTATGTGTTGGGTTACAGTAGATGGTTGTGAAAAAACTTGGGAAAAATGTGTCTCAGGCCATTTGACATCTTCGTAACATTCATCCTCACGCATCACAGAGGATGGAGACAAGTCATGGTTACCAGGCACTACCAGATAGGGACGCCCTGTGCTTTCTAAGAATTCCCGGGCTTGATAGAGCGCTTGGATAGCACACCCTCCATGTGTCGTAAGATCGCCTGTCACGACGATTAAATCAGGATTAAGGCGATTTAGCGTTACTGCCATAGTGGACCAATATGAAGCGGGCAGTTTTCGGTCACTACCAAGCCCATCGACGTGCAAGTCCGAGATATGAAGAAGGGTAATGTCCTCCATGAACACCAGTCCTTTATCGAAAAGTCATTGTCACGACAGGGACGGTCCCAACCGTGTAACGCGCTCATCTTCGCATAGGCGAATGATGAGGGCATGATCGTGGTATTAGGGATTAATTAATGTTTCGTAGAGCCTGGTTAAAAAAACCTACGATAATCTCTTTCGGCTTTTCTCGGCCCCTAACGGGACCCGCAGTCCTCACAGGATTCGTCTGCTCGGGG